>NZ_JBLZRT010000030.1:0-81923 GCF_048564745.1 Microcystis sp. | reverse complement strand
CCTACACCCGTTCGGCTGAGCTCACGGCCGAAGCCCACACCCCACACCCGTTCGGACCTCGGCGTGAGCTCGGTCGAACGCTGAGCTCACGGCCGAAGCCCACACCCTGCCCCCACCAACAAACTTTTTCAGCAGACCCTAACTATGCTTTGGCTGAATACCAAGATTTACCCTTTTTGATGGGGGAAGTGGCAAACTGTTAACTGTTACCGTTGAATGGGAAAAGACTGTGGATATTCGCTTAATCGTTGTCGATGTGGATGGAACGATCGCCGGTGATAACAATCAGGTTAATCCGGCTGTGGTGCAAGCTGTCTCGGCCGTCCAAAAAAAGGGAATTCGCGTCGCTATTGGCACTGGTAGGATGTACCGCTCGGCTTTACGCTTTCATCAACGCCTTAAATCGACTTTACCTTTAATTGCTTACAATGGCGCTTGGATTCAAGATCCTATTTCCCAAGTTCACCATCGACATACTCCCATTTCCCCTGACTTGGCGATCGATCTTTTAGATTATCTCGAACAACCCCAATGGAAGGAGAAAATCTCCCTTAATTTTTATATGGACGATGTGCTTTATGTGCGGCAATTAAACGCGGAAACGGAATTCTATCGCCAGCGATCGGGTATTATTGCCGAAGCAGTGGGAGATTTACGCAAAGTTGCCCACAAAACTACTAAAATCCTGGCCATGGGGGAAGATAAGCAATTTATCGCCGAGATTTGGCAGCATTTACAGCAACGCTATCAAAATCAAGATTTATACTTTACCCAATCGAGTCCGACTTTTTTTGAAGTTACCCACGTTGAGGCTACCAAGGGAAGCGCCACCCAATTTTTGGCCGAAGATATCCTAGGATTACAACCGCAAAACGTCATGGCGATCGGTGATAATTTTAATGATGTTTCTATGCTCACCTATGCGGGTGTCGGTGTTGCCATGGGTAATGCTCCCCAAGCTGTTAAGGATCAAGCTGATTGGGTTGCCCCCAGTGTAGACTTAAATGGGGTGGCCGCAGCCTTGGCAAAGTTTGTTTTAATTTGAGGAATGGGGAAATGGGGAAATTCAACTAAAACCCTAACACCCTAAAACCCCAACACCCTTTTCATCGAGAAAATTATGACTATTAATACGCAAACTGTTACGATTTCTAACAAAGATATTGACATAGATGCCTATTTAGCCATTCCCGATCGAGTGGGAATTTATCCAGCAATTATCGTAATTCAGGAAATATTCGGCGTAAACGACCATATTCGCGATATCACCCGCAGAATTGCCCAAGAAGGCTATATAGCGATCGCTCCTGCCATTTATCAGCGATTTGCTCCCGGTTTTGAAACGGGGTACAGTATGGCAGATATCGAAATCGGTCGTCAGTACAAAGAACAAACCAAAGCAGCCGAATTACTCAGCGATATCCAGGCTACCATCGATTATCTTTATACTTTGCCACAGGTGCAAAAAACCGGTGTCGGCACGATCGGTTTTTGTTTTGGTGGTCATGTGGTTTATCTTGTCTCCACTCTAGAGGATATCAAAGTTACTGCCTCTTTTTACGGTGCAGGAATCACCACGGGAACCCCTGGGGGTGGTCAAGGGACAGTGAAGGTGACTCCCCAAATCAAAGGGACAATCTACGCATTTTTCGGGGTGTTGGATACCAGTATTCCTCAAAAGCAAGTGGATGAGATAGAAAACGCATTAACCCGTTATCAAATCCCCCATCGAGTTTTCCGCTATGAAAACGCCGACCATGGCTTTTTCTGCGACCAAAGGGCTAGTTATAATGCTAAGGCGGCTAAATCTGCCTGGGGTCATGTGCTAGAGTTATTTAGCCTTCTTAAATCTTAATGGTCTGACTCCTTAAGCTTCAGCTTACACTGGAAGCAGTTCGAAATCACATTTGTAACCATTCTATTTATCATGACACCGAACCCAGCCTTTTCCATGGACGATTTTGCCAAAGCTCTTGATCAATACGATTATCAATTTGAAAAAGGGCAGATCGTGCGCGGGAGAGTCGATCAACACACCTCCGATGGAGCATACATCGATATTGGCGGCAAATCCTCCGCTTTTATTCCTTTAAGGGAAATTTCCCTGGAAAATGTTATTTCTATTGCTGAAGCTTTACCCATAGGTGCAGAATTCGATTTTCTGATTACCCGTGGACAGGATGCGGAAGGACAAGTAACCCTGTCTTTGCGGCAATTATTACTGCAAAAAGCTTGGGAAAATGTCAGGGAAATCTCTGAAAGTGGCAAGTCGGTGCAGCTGCGCGTCACGGGGGTGAATAAGGGGGGAGTGACGGGGGAGGTGGAAGGATTAAAAGGATTTATCCCTCGCTCCCATTTAATCGAAAAAAATGATTTAGATTCCCTGATCGGACAACTTTTAACCGCAACTTTTATTCAAATCGATGAAGAAAATAATAAATTAGTTTTATCTCAGCGAGAAATTGCTCGCGCTAACGCTATCAGTCAATTAGCTGTGGGTAAATTATTAAGTGGCACTGTGGTTAAATTACAACCCTACGGTGTCTTTGTCGATTGCGGTGGAGTGACGGGATTGCTCCATGCTAAACAGGTGACGGGAGCCTCTTTTAATTCTCCCATGACTTTCTTTAAAGTTGGTCAAGCAATTCAAGTGGTAGTCGCGGAAATTGACGAATATAAAAACCGCATTTCCCTATCTACAAAAATCCTGGAAGCGCACCCCGGCGAAATTCTCGAAAACTTTGCAGAAGTCATGGAAACAGCAGCAGAAAGATTAAAACAAGCTCAGGGAAAAAACCCAGAAAGTTAGCGTAGGGTGGGTTAGGCGGCAATAATTTAGATATTTTACCACCTATTTAGTATTCGCCGTAACCCACCATCAGTCATCAGGTGAATTTGTCTCCTGTCTCCTTTTTACTTGACAAAGATGTTTCAAGATCGGATAGCAATTTTAGGGACTATGCACGGAAAAGAGCGGGTAATTGCACCGATTTTAGAGGAAAAAATAGGTCTTAAGGTGATTGTATCCGATAATTTTAATACCGATCGCTTTGGCACTTTTACCCGAAATATTAAGCGCATCGGAACACAAATTGAAACCGCTCGCAGGAAAGCACAAGAAGCGATCGAGCTTTCGGGATACGATATCGGAATTGCCAGTGAGGGTAGTTTTTATCCCTATCCCAACTTGCCGTTAGTTTCCTGTAATCGTGAATTGATTTTATTGCTCGATCGAGTCCATAATCTAGAAATAATTGGTCAAGCAATAGTCACGGAAACTAATCACGCTCACCAAACTGTCACTAATCTAGCAGATGCTTTAGAATTTGCCGAAAAAATAGGGTTTCCTAGTCATGGTTTAGTGGTGATGTTTGATAAAAATTCTCTCGACTCTGAGCAGATTTTTAAGGGAATTACTGACCAGAAAAATTTAGTTAAAATTGTTGAAGATATTCTTGACAAAAACGGCAAAGTACACCTAGAAACCGATATGCGCGCTATGCACAATCCCACGCGGATGAAAGCGATTGCAGCTGCGACAGCAAATCTGGTTCAAAAACTTAATCAATTATGTCCTAATTGTGGTTGTCCGGGGTTTGATATTATCGAAAGAAAAGCGGGTTTACCCTGTGGTTTATGTCACTTTCCCACCTCTTTAATTAAACTGGAACTATACGGTTGTCAAAGGTGTGATTATCGAGAGGAAAAACTCTTTCCCAACGGTCAAAAAAACGCCGATCCGATGTATTGTGAATATTGTAATCCTTAAAGATAGCTTTTCTATGGAAAGAATTTTAGAACCGGAAGTAATGGATGATCGGGAAGAAGCGATCGAATATGATGCCATGGACTTCACGGAAGTTAATACTAATTTTGCTAAAGAAGCCGTACAATTAGCCGGTATTAATGCTAGGGTGTTAGATGTGGGAACCGGTACTGCGCGCATTCCGATTATGATCAGTCAACTACGTCCCCAATGGCAAATTATCGCTATTGATCTTGCCGATTCTATGTTAGAAATTGGTCAAAAAAATATCCTTAATGCTAACTGTCAAGAACAGATCAAATTGGAGAAAGTTGATGGAAAAAATCTTCCCTACCAATCCGAGCAATTTGATTTAGTTATTTCTAATAGTTTAATCCACCATCTCGAAAATCCTCTGCCTTTTTTACGCGAAATTAAGCGAGTTTTAAAACCGAATGGCGGCATTTTTTTAAGAGATTTATTCCGTCCTGATTCCGAGGAAATAATCCAGGGGATGGTGAGGGAAATCGATCCTAATTTTTCTCCCCGACAAGCGCAACTATTTCAAGACTCGCTGCGAGCGGCTTTTACCCTAGCAGAAATCGCCGATTTAATCCAGCAGTCGGGCTTAGAAAATGTTAAAATTTATCAGTCTTCCGAACGTCATTGGACAGCCATAAAAACAAGTAAAAATTAATCACTAAATCAGGAAAAATTGAGTTATGAAAGTTGGAATTTTGGGAACAGGATTAATGGGAACGCCAATGGTAGAAAGATTATTAAATCAGAGAATTTCTGTTATTGCCTATAATCGCACCTTAGAAAAATTGACAGCTTTACAGCAGTTGGGAGCCAAAACAGTTAACTCTCCTGAACAAGTCATTCAAGAGGCAGATTGTCTGATTTTAATGTTAACTAATGCCGCCGCTATCCGAGAGGTTTTAGGATTAAATTCTGAGCAATCTAACTTCAATAATCGGACTATTATCCAGATGGGAACCATTGCCCCTTCTGAAAGTAAACAACTGCGAGATCAAATTGTGGCTAAAGGGGGAGAATATCTAGAAGCACCCGTGTTAGGAAGTATTCCCGAAGCTAAAAAGGGGACTCTCTTAGTTATGGTGGGAGCAACGGAGAAACAGTTCCATCAATGGTCAAATTTATTAGCACATTTTGGTCAAGAACCGATGTTAATCGGGGAAGTGGGAACCGCTGCGGCGTTAAAATTAGCTTTAAATCAATTAATTGCCTCTCTAACCAGCGCTTTTGGTTTAAGTTTAGCTTTTTTATCCCGCCAAGGAGTAGATTTAGAAAAGTTCATGACTATCCTGCGTCAAAGTGCCTTATATGCGCCTACTTTTGACAAAAAATTAACGAGAATGTTAGAGAAAAATTATGCTAACCCTAATTTTCCCACTAAACATTTACTCAAAGATGTTAATCTCTTTTTAGAGGAATCGGAGAAGTTAGATTTAACCACTTTTCCCCTAACAGGAGTAGAGCGTCTTCTGGAAAAAGCTTTAGCAATGGGATTAGCAGAGCAAGATTATTCAGCTTTATATGAGGCGCTGAAAAAAGAATTATAGACCACTTGGCAACATCAAAAAGAATCTCTTTGGTTTGTCTAGTCGGACAACTGATAGGAGAAAAACCGATAAAAGGCTTTAAATTTTCCTTAAGCTTTGTTGAGGTAGCCAGAAGAGGGGGTTAGAGTGGGAAGTGATGGAATTTTGGGCATATTCTCCTATGACGTTGACTGAATTTGGATTATTAGCGGGTTTACTTGTCCCCGGTATCCTGCTCTCGATTTTGGTGATGGTGAGTTTTGCCAAAGGGGGTTAATAAAGTGATAGAGACACCGGTGAAAGTGTCTCTATCGAGATTAATCTATTTTTGGTTTTTTGCCCAATTTAATTGATTCTGTAGCTAACAAAATTGATTCTAAATGATGGCGCTTCTCCACTTGACCGAGGAAATAACCTGTCATCATAGCTGAAGCGAGAAGATTCGCCAAATTCTCGCGGTCGGTGGTAATTTGTACCGCAAAATCCTCTGAGGGCAACATTCCCACCAATCCCCTGACGTTTTGCGAGATAATATCTTTAATTTCGCTACTGACGGATTGGGCTATTCTCTCAAGGGTTTCAGGATGCTGCTGCTGTAGATACTGCATCAGACCGTTATCATTTTGTTCTTCGGTTTCCCAGGGAAAAAAATCAGGATTAAAAGTCATCAGAACTCCCACACTGTAGTGGTTATTAGATTTAGGTTAACAAATCGCTCTTCTTGATTGCCCGAAGTCCCCCCCCATCTTCCTCAAGTTTAGCTCAGTGATCAGAAATATTTACCCATAATATACCCTCTCTCCTTATTCCTGATCGGTAGCTTCCAGAATACCCTGTTCCCTAAGATTGTCAACCTCGAAATATTGATGAAATTTATCGGTTACTTCTAACCAGTAGGATCTACCTTCATTTTGCTTGCGTTTTCTCACAAATCCTCGTTCTACCAAGTCCTGAACCTGTTGATAGGCCGTACTGCCGCGTAAATTAATTAAATCCGCTTGTAAAATTGGTTCTTTTAGTGCGATCGCTGCTAAAGTGCGGAGAGTTCCCGTGCCTAATTCGGCCGGGATCAGGTCTTCGATCAAATTCTGATAAGCTGACCGCAATTGTAAACTATAACCGAGGGGGGTTTCCACCACTTCCAAGGCACTATCCCGGTGAGCATAATCGGACATTAACTCGATCATGGCATCTTCCACCGTCAAGCGATCGCTGTTGGTTAATGTCACCATCTCGGTTAAGGGGACAGGCTGCCCTTTTAGGTAAAGTATCGCTTCTAGACGGGTAGCTAGTCTGATCTCCTGGTGGGGTTCCGCGCTCAATCTCGACTACCTAAGTTTAGACAATGATTTGATATTCTACTAGAAGACGAACTAGAAAATTATGGAAACTTTTTGGAGTCAGGTTTTAGACTTTTGTTATCAGGCTACCGGCCAGGTTGGCGATCGCTTACTGGCTGATTTTGGCAAATTACAGGCCACCAATAAAGCAGATGGGACTTTAGTGACGGCTGCCGACCGTTGGTCTGATCGGGAATTGCGATCGCTAATTGCCAGCACTTTCCCGGATCATGGAGTCCTAACCGAGGAAACTACCCATATTTTCCCGGATCAAGAATGGTGTTGGGTCGTGGATCCGATCGACGGTACAACTAATTTTACTCGCGGTATTCCCATCTGGGGCATTTCCCTGGGACTTCTCTACCGGGGGACTCCCGTGTTCGGATTTGTTTATCTGCCCTGCCTGAAACAGTCCTATTATGGTTATTGGTACGGTGAGACGGGTTTAACTGGTCCAGAGGGGGCCTACCGGGATGGTCAACCGATTCACACCAGCGAAGATTTTCCCAGCAAAAATCATCTTTTCAATCTCTGCGCTCGTAGTACAGATATATTAAAAAGTCCCTTTCCCTGCAAAGTGCGGATGATAGGAGTGGCTAGTTATAATCTGCTTTTGGTTGCCGATGGCACTGTCTTGGGAGGAGTGGAAGCAACCCCAAAAGTCTGGGATATTGCTGCGGTCTGGGCAATTCTACAGGCCGCCGGCGGGGTATTTATCTCTTTAGGAGAAAAGATTTTTCCCTTGCAGGTGGGGGAAAATTATAGCGATCGATCCTATCCCTGTTTAGCCGTGGCTCGATCGAATTTAGCGCCGGTTTTCTTGCCTTTAGTCGGTTTTCTCAAGGATGTTGCTTGAATGGAGAATTGCTCAGGTTAGAATAGCTGCATTTATTGGTTTTATCTTTATTTAGGGCTGGCTGAATAAATCTAAAAACCTTGTTGGATAATATCTTTAAGCTTGTTTGAAATCAAAAACTGCCAGCCCTTGGAGTGATCAGGGGGGAAATTTAGGCACTTTTTGCCTGAAAATTAGGTAATTGACCCCCTAAAAATCGCTAAAACCCTACACCCCACACCCTACACCCCACACCCTGCCCCCACGAATTTATTTCATGAGTTTTGATACTTCCTCTCTCAGCCAACGCAACGATAAAGCCGAAGTCTATCAGCCAGTAATTATTCGCCTCGAAAATGTATCTAAAATCTACGGCAGTGGCGAAACCATGGTTAAAGCCCTTAATAACATCAATTTAAGCCTAAAAAAAGGGGAATATTGCGCTATTATGGGGGCATCGGGTTCGGGAAAATCCACGGTCATGAATATTATCGGCTGTCTTGATCGTCCCACCTCGGGGTCCTATTATCTAGAAAATCTCGACGTTTCCACGCTGCCGGATGGGGATTTAGCTCAGATTCGCAATCGTAAAATCGGCTTTGTTTTCCAGCAATTCCATCTTTTACCCCAGATGAGTGCGCTAGAAAATGTCATGTTACCGATGATTTATGGTGGGGTTCCTCCCCAAGAAAGAAAGGAAAGAGCGATCGCTGCTTTAACGAGGGTAAAATTAGATAATCGACTGCACAATAAACCCAATCAATTATCGGGGGGACAACAGCAGCGCGTCGCTATTGCTAGGGCAATTGTCAATCAACCCATATTATTACTTGCTGATGAACCGACGGGGGCGCTGGACTCGAAAACTACCCAAGAGGTGATGGCTATTTTCTCGGAATTGAATAACAGTGGCATTACTATCGTCATGGTAACTCACGAGGCTGATGTGGCGCGTCACTCTCAGCGCATTATCTGGTTTAAGGATGGTGAAGTGGTTTATCCTAATCTCGCACCGACGGATTTACATGAGGTGATTGGGTAGGGTGGGAATTTTTCGGTAATCAGTGAACAGTGAAAAGACAGTGGGAAACTACTATTTAATACTGCTCACTTAATACATACTGCTCACTTAAAACTCAAATCTGATAACTGGTAACTGGTAACTGATAACTGATAACTTTTTAGATTTCGGGGGCTTTTAGGGAATAAAGGGAGAAACTAGCGGTTTTTGCCTTTGCCTGTTGCACTAAACTGGGGACAGAATTACGCGCTAGGGCGGTTAATTTATTGGTAGTAGCATCGTAAATTGTCGTGGCTACTTTGGGATAGAGTCCAATGCCGATAATTGGCACTAATAGAGAAGCGATGATAAAGACTTCCCGGGGTTCCGCATCCACTAGGGCATGGTGTTCTTCTAATTCCTTATTTTCCGGCCCGTAGAGAATTTCTCGCAACATGGACAAGAGATAAATCGGGGTGAGAATGACACCGATAGCTGCTAAAAAGACGATAATAACGCGGAAAGTGGGACTATAGGCATCACTGGTGGCAAAACCGATAAATACCATTAATTCCGCCACAAAACCGCTCATCCCGGGCAAAGCGAGGGAAGCGAGGGAACAGGTGGTCCACATGGCAAAAACTTTCTTCATTTTCTTGCCGACACCGCCCATCTCGTCTAACATCAGGGTATGGGTGCGATCATAGGTACAACCGACCATAAAGAATAAACTCGCCCCAATCAGTCCGTGGGAAATCATCTGTAACATCGCCCCGCTTGTACCAATATCGGTAAAGGAAGCCATACCAATCAGGACAAATCCCATGTGAGAGATGGAAGAATAGGCAATTTTGCGCTTAAGATTGCGTTGGGCAAAGGAGGTTAAGGCGGCGTAGATAATATTAACTACCCCTAAAATCACTAAAACGGGGGCGAAAACGGCGTGAGCATCGGGTAACATCCCCATATTCATCCGTAAGAGCGCATAACCACCCATTTTAAGCAAAATTCCCGCTAGTAACATATGGGCAGGGGCAGTGGCTTCGCCGTGGGCATCCGGCAGCCAAGTATGGAGGGGGAAAATCGGCAGTTTTACCCCGTAGGCAATCAGGAAACCGGCGTAGAGGAATAATTGCAGTTTCAGGGGGAAGTCTTTACCAGCAATAGTCACCATGTCAAAGGAGACGGTATCGCCATAAAAAGCCATCGTCAGCGCCGCTACAAGGATGAAGAGAGAGCCTCCGGCGGTGTAAAGGATAAATTTGGTGGCTGCGTAGAGACGGCGTTTACCGCCCCAAATGGAGAGGATGAGATAGACGGGGACTAATTCTAATTCCCAGACGAGGAAGAATAGTAACAGATCCTGCACGGCAAACACCGCAATCTGTCCCCCGTACATCAACAGCATCAGGAAGTAGAATAGTTTCGGTTTAAAAGTGACCGGCCAAGCCGCTAAGATAGCCAGAGTGGTGATAAATCCCGTTAAGATAATCAGAGGCATGGAGAGGCCATCGGCTCCTAAAGACCATCTTAGGTCAATTTCTGGCAACCATTGGTAACTTTCCACTAATTGCAGATTGGGATTAGCGAAATCGTAACTGCTATAGAAAGCGTAGATAATTAGGGCAAAGTCGATTAATCCCACCGTCAGAGCAAACCATCTCACGGTTTTACCGTCTTTATCGGGAATTATGGGAACCAATAAAGCGGCGACGATGGGAAAAAGGATGATGGCAGTTAACCAAGGAAAGTTCGTTAGATTCATCGGCTGTTTTAATATTTATTTAATCGTCAGAATCGAGAAATTAAGCTAAGGCTTTTTGACGGTTTTACCTAGCAAAACCACCTTTTTTCTCTTGTTCTCGCGGTTACATTTGACTGTACCTAAATCAATCTAGCAATTATTTTCCCGTCCTTGTCTGTTAATATTGTTAAGTTTCAAGAGACTGCTGGCCTAATTAGGGTTTGCTAAAAAAGTTTTTCGGTGGGGGCAGGGTGTGGGGTGTGGGGTGTAGGGTTTTATACCATTAACCCATCCGACAAATATAGCGTTTCCTAAGCTAGTGAGGTACACATATTTTTCTTCCCTTTTGACTTTTGCCTCTTGCCTTTTGCCTAAAACCCATAACTTTTGTACCTCAGCAGACTGAAAAACGCTATAATTGTGCCTCCCTACTTAATCGGGCAAATCAAAGAGAACACCCGTCATATAACGCTCTGCCCATTCCCAACCGAAGGCTTTTTCTAGTACACGCCGAGTTTTATCGTTTTTTTGCTGTTGACTACAATAATCCCGTTGTCCCTGTAAATAAATGCCAGCTTCTTCCCCGGAAAGAGGCTGACTTTCCTTAGCACATTTGCAGTGAATTGTCAAGAAATCTGTAACTCTTTGTAAAAATTGTCGTTCCTCGGCGGCGGTTTCGGGACGAATAAACAGACAATATTGGGAGAAAATATGACCCCAAGGAGGCAAATCACGAGCTTGGGCGAAATCGGCCGCAGGTAAAGCCGCTAAAGCCTCATTATAGGCACTAGAGAGAGTTTTATCGCCACTGGTGGGAGAAAGATCCACAATAGCGGCACTGATTCCCGCTTTGCCGGAGACTATATCACATCCAAACATCGGCAGCGGATATTCTGGACGGGGGAACATGACACAGTGGAGAATATCCAAACCATTGCCCAGTTTAGCCAGTTCTAGGTGCATTTTGCGGAACTGGGGGGTTTGATAGCAGCGATTCTCGATAATTAATTTTTCCCCTTCTAAACGTCCCTCCACATAGCCTAAACCTTCCGGCAACTCAAAGGGCGACAAATCAAGATAATTTTCCCAGTGGGAGAGAATTGCTGTGGCTAATTGTCCAATCAGGGGATGAAGCAACGGTAAAATTTCAGGGTTGGTAACGGCTATCATAGGTCAGTTATCAGTAATCAGTAATCAGTAATCAGTTATCGTCTCCCTATCTCCCTATTTTCCTATCTCCTGACATCTAAAATCCACTTTACCCCATGGAGCGATCGAGATTAGAACTGGGAAATATAAAATTAACTTCTTTGTCCTTCTCCCAATTTAGCCTATGGTTAGCAGTGCCGCTCGTCCAAAACCTTCCTTAAAAACCCTCTGGCAAAAGATAGAATCTTCTCCCTTGCCAGAAACCGAGGAATCGATTATTTTAAGAATTCTGGTGCAAGCGTTAGTAATCGTCGGTATTATCGCCACCGATGTGGCTACTGATAGTTATACCAGTATTTGGGCTGTTCCTATCAGTATTATCGGCGGAATCTGGAGTTGGCGACGCAGGAAAAAGCGCAATATCGGGGCAAAATTTTGTATAGCGATCGGAATGTTGGTAGTGTTGGCGCTATTCTTGGGTGATATCGTTGCGATGCAGGATAGTCGCATTGCCCTAACACAATTATTAATTCAATTACAAATTCTCCATAGTTTTGACCTGCCCCGACGCAAAGATTTAGGTTATTCTATGGTAATCGGTTTAATTCTCTTGGGAGTCGCTGGGACAATCTCTCAAACCCTCGCTTTTGCGCCTTGGTTAATCCTCTTTCTGCTTTTATCCCTACCTACCCTAGTTTTAGACTACCGTTCTCGTTTAGGTTTAGATAATCTCAATCAGAGTCTCCCTTTCTTCTCAAAGAAACCCCCGCGTCTAGCCACAAAAAAATTAGTTTCCCCGCAAAATTCCCCCCTTTCTCCCAAACGTTTCGGGATTTTCTTTCTGACAATTCTCCTCTTGGGATTGACAATTTTTGCTCTGATGCCGCGTTTTCCGGGTTATCAAATTCAATCTTTTCCCGTCAATAGTCCAGGAGGTATGGAAAATCAGGATTTTGAACAGGGAGACAGACAAATCGTTAACCCCGGCTATGTGCGCGAGGGTGAAACGGGGAAGGGTGGCGTAAATGGCGGTAATAGTCCCACTACAGGGTCAGGACAGCTAGATTCTACCTTTTATTACGGCTTTAACACCCAAATCAACCAAAATTTGCGGGGAAGTATGACTCCCCAGACAGTCATGCGGGTACGTTCCCAAGCCCCCGGATTCTGGCGGGCGATGGCCTTTGATCGCTATACTGGTCAAGGGTGGCAAATCTCGCGAGATCAAGAATTAGAGGATTTAAATCGCAGTAGTTGGTCCTATCGCTTTTTTGTGCCACTACCCGCAACCCAAGCCAAAACCCATCAGGTAGTCCAAACCTACAGCATTGTCTCCAGTTTACCGAATATTATCCCTGCCCTTACTTCGCCCCAGTTTCTCTTTTTTCCCACTCGACAGGTATCTTTGGACCGAGAAAATAGCTTAAGGTCGCCGGGAGGGTTAGCAGAAGGGCTAACTTATACTGTAATCTCACAAGTGCCGGAACGCAATCGCAGCCAACTGCGATCGGCCCCAGAAACCTACCCTAAGTCTATTCTCAAGTATTATTTACAAATTCCTGCCGAAATTGCCCCGAAAGTCCGCCGAAAAACCGAGGAATTGCTGGCCAAATCTCCCAAACCCTTAACCTCTCCCTACGAGAAGGCCCTATATTTGGCCCAAGCATTAAAGCAAAACTACGAATTAAAAGCCGATTTGCCCTTTTTAGCCGAAAATGAGGATTTAGTCTCGGCCTTTTTGTTTCGTTTTCAGGGGGGTTACGCCGATCATTTTTCCACCGTGTTAACGATTATGTTACGCTCGATCGGTATTCCTGCCCGATTAGCCACCGGTTTTGCCCCTGGCCAGTTTAATCCTTTCACTGGCTTTTATGTTGTCCAAAATACGGACGCTTACGCTATCACAGAGGTGTTTTTCCCCGGTTACGGTTGGTACACTTTCGATCCTATCCCAGGCCACGAATTAATTCCCCCATCCTTTGAGGAAGTGGAACCTTTTAGCGTCCTCAAGCAATTTTGGCAATGGGTGGCCGGATGGTTGCCCTCTCCAGTCACGGGTTTTCTCGGTCTGATTTGGGAAAATGTTATCGTTACTATCGGTCAGTTATTGGCCTGGTTATGGCGCTTTATTTCCGGCAGTCTTTTCGGGGGAATTCTCGGCGGTTTAGTGGGGGTCGTCTTCGCCTACGCTAGTTGGTTAGGATGGCGACAGTTCCATCGTTGGCGTAGGAGTCGCAAGTTAGCAAAACTACCACCAATCGAGCGTTTATACCAGCAAATGTTAGGAATCTTAACAGAAGCCGGTTATGGTAAACATCCCGCTCAAACCCCTTTAGAATACGCCACCGCCGCCCGCCGCGTCCAACCGCCGCCAGTGGCGAATATTATCGAGGAGATTGCTCGCGCCTACGTTGATTGGCGTTATGGCGGTAAATCGGCTAATATTGAGAGTTTACGCCAACGTTTTCGAGAATTTGTCAAGTTGGTGAAAAAGTGAGCTTGAGCCTATAGTTAGGGTTTGCGGCAAAAAGTTTTTCAGCAAATCCTAAATAATTAGTCTTTAATAACTGGATTTAGTATTACTTGGCGATCCTTTGATAAATGGCGATCACATTGCACTAATCCGATGGCTTCGACTAAAATAAATATGCTAGGATTGGGGTAATTTATCTGGATCAAGTTATTCCCTAGCCTAAACAAATACTCATTCCTCCACTGACAAGATATCATCATGGATCTACCAGCCTTTGATCATAACCTTCATCAGTCCGATACTACCCACACTTTACATACTCATGCGGATTCGTCGCTGGATTTGCACGACCACCAAGATTTGTTAAACGACCCTAATTTGGGAGTTCACCACGATCCCTTTGTCCCATCTAATATCAGCATTTATGAGCCTCATCATATCCATAATGCTTTTGAGCATCAGGGTTTAGCAGATTATCAACCCCATCACGCTAATGGTTTATTAGACCATCAATATTCTCAAGTTGATCATCCTTCTCATTTTGATCAAGGTTTTGAGAACCAGCACTTAGCAGATTATCACCTTCATCATGCTAACAGTTTCCCAGACCATCAATATTCCCACGCAGATCATACTTCCCATTGGGATCATCTTTCACAGCGATCTGGTTCTGAGACGGCTTCTGAGTTATTAAGTAAAGCCAATGAACTAGAGAAAAAAGCTAACGATAGTTTAAGTAGTTCTCAGAGTCACAGTAAAGAAGCCGATTGGCATCGTGAGCATAAAAACCAGTCAGATGCCTCTAGTCATGGGAAAGAAGCCCAAAATGCGATGGCTGAATCTGAGAAATATCAGGCGGAAGCTCAAAAGTTAAGGGAACAGGCGAAAAAAGTTTAAGTTTCAGCCTTGAAAAATCTCGTATTTGCTCAAAAGTAATTATCATTAACTTATTGTGGAGAATTTTAAAATATGCCCTTAGATAAGATAGCTGCTGATGCCTTAATTTATGCCGGTGGTGCAGCTTTTAGTGCGCTGGTATCGAGTGGAAATAATGCTTGGTCAGCATCAGAAAATCGTAAATCTTCTGAAAGTATCAGTCGGCTAAATCGGGATTCTTCCGAAGAAATTGCTCGATTAAGTAGAAAGCATTCCGCAGAATTGCAATATAATCAATTAAAATTTTCCGTATTGCAACAAAGAGAAAATCAAGAATTTCAAAGAGAATTAGCTGAACTTAACCACGAAAGAGCGAAGGAAATTGAGGCTTTTCGGGCGCAGGTTAACTTTGCGATTAATCAAAAAAATCTGGATTTTCAAAAATGGCGTTTTGAGCAGGAAAAGAAGATTCAGTATGATATTTTGCAGTTACAGCAAGATTTTCAGCGTGATTTGACCCAAATTCAGCATCAAAATGCTTTAATACAAATGCGGGAAAGGCTTAGGGAAGATAAATCGCCTATCGCCAATTTAGCATCTGATTTACTGGAAAATTCTTTCGCTCATGGCATAATGCCTTTAAAAGTGCTACTTGCACCCCCTAGCTTAGATTACGATCCCAGTTCAGGCAAACCCTATCAAGCTAGTTATGAAGGGTTTTTGTCTAAGGAAATTGAGCAATTTCTTCATCAGGGTTATTTGAATAGTAAGCAATATCCTGTCCAGTTATTAGATAAAGCTTGGGAATCCAATAAGCGGGGCGGTGGGTCGGCTTTGCAAGCGCTTCATGCACAATTAAAAAGTATTCCTATTTTAGTTTTAGAGTCTGAAATTCCCTTGGGGGAACTCAATTTTCGTGCGGGTTATTGGTCGGGGGGCGATGTTTCTTACACACAAGCGACGATTTTATCTGGTCAATCTGTTGCTGATTTACTGAATAATTCAGCGAAAAAAAGGGCTTTGGAGTGGGAAGTGACTCGCCAGAAGTTACAAGCTCTGGGTAAGGATGAAGCTTATATTAAAAATATGGGCGGAGTGAACGAGGAGAATTTACAAATTTTCTACAAGGAGTTAGCTGAAAAAGAAGAGTTAGAAAAGCATGGCATTGATACTTCTAATCTGCCAATCGGCAAAGAGTATAAAATCACCGACCAAGATTACAAGAGTTTTTATGAGTATTTGGCAGTATGGCACTGTTTAGTCATTGGACTTTATGCGGATATTCTCTTTTTAGGAAATTCTTGGGAAAATACGCCTTTGTTACCGAGCTTGATTCCCTATTTGTTGGAAAAGTACAAGAATCATTCTTTTTTAACGTCGGAGTTTTGGCAGATGGGAATTTCAACCGTTGTCAAAGCTTACGGGCAGTTTTACGATACTTTAAAATCGGATGCTCCCTCTTGTTTGCCTGAAATCCGCATGAAGTTGGCGTTATCTTTGGCTAATTTACCGAGCGAGTATCAGTATTTGGCTTTAGAGCAAGGTAATAAGGCTTTTTCGGATTGGTTACGAGCTAATAATGCGCCTTCGGACAAGGTTTTTGATCTCGACAATGACGCTGATTGTCAGCTTTTGAAACGGATCATTTATCAAGAAGATAAGCCGTTTTTAGAGTCTTTGAAGTTGCTACTAGAGAAGGTTAAAGATGCGGACGGGATTGATGGAAGTCAAAGCGCGGGGATTAATAGTCTTTTGGCAGGTTGGCAATTATTAAATCGTTTTGGTAATATTCCCCACTTACCGGCGCTGGGGGAGCCGATGGTTGTGGAGGAAAAGTTAAAGACCAGTAAGCAGAATCCTGCGGATAATTTTACGGAAATGTTGCCCGGTGATTTGGCATTAGAAATGATTTCCATTCCTGCGGGTGAGTTTATGATGGGTTCGGATGGTTATAATGATTTCAAGCATAAGTATTATCTACAATCTTTTCCCGATCATGATGCAGCTAGTCCTATTCATAAAGTTAAAGTACCAGCTTTTCACATGGGTAAATATCCTATTACTCAAGCTCAGTATGAGGCAGTTATGGGTGACAACCCTTCAAAATACGTACCAGATTACAGTAGACCAGACAATATCGAACATTGCGGATACCCCAGAAATGGAGCGGATAACGTAATTAAATCATTTCCTTATCGTCCTGTAAATTTTGTCTCTTGGAGTATGGCACAGGAATTTTGTCAAAAACTATCAGAATTAACAGGCAAAAAATATCAATTACCCACAGAGTCTCAATGGGAATATGCTTGTCGAGCAGGTACTACCACCAAACATTTTTTTGGAGATATGTGTGAGTATATTGCAAAATATGGTTTGATCAGCGTTTGTCAATATAATAGTAAAAGAGGCTACGAAAAACTACGGGATATTAGAGATACAGACATAGTAGGACAGAAGAAACCGAATCCTTGGGGTTTATATGATTTACTAGGAAATGTATGGGAATGGTGTCAAGATGACTGGATAGATGGTTATTATGGGCATCCTTCTGATGGTTCAGCAGTGAATACCGAAAGTAATGTAAAAGTTGTCAGAGGAGGGTGTTTTTCTAGTTCACAGAATGACTGTTGCTCTTTTTCTCGTAGTTCAAGACGCAATCACATTAACTGCGTCGATCATACTATAGGTTTTCGTGTTGTTTGTGTTCCATAGAATTTATCACGGCTTCCATACTTGCGAGTTAATCCGCAAGCGCCGGATTGAAGCTCGACGGGCCGAGATTGCTACTAACGCTCAGGAGGTGTTTAAGGCTTGCTGAAAAAGTACGGGCGAAGCATTCGGATAGAAAATCTCCGGTTTCACCGATAGGTTACTGCCCGAATGCTTCGCCCCTACAGGACGCGGGCCGATGAAGACGCGATGACTAGACGCTTTGTTCTCGATACCAATGTTATTATCAGTTAATATCGAGAGATTACGCCAACGTTTTCGAGAATTTGTCAAGCTAGTGAAAAAGTGAGCTTGAGAGCAGTTATCTTAATGGTGAGGTAGGAAGTTTTCGTTTTGGGGAGTCGATCGCCGGTCGTCCATAGCAAATTAGGTTACACTTCATCTTGATGAGAAAGGCTATAAACAAGACTATGTTAAGAAATGTAACCAAGGCCGAAACCCTTACTGTTGCCTTGTCTGCACAGTTAACTTTATTTTTGTCCGACTACCGATAATTCTCAGCCAGTAATTTATAAGCAGATCAATGTCATCTTGTCAAGTATTTGAACAATCAATTCAGATTAAAGCTAGTGCCACGACGGTAGAGCGTTGTATCACGGATTTAGAGTTAATGCGTCGTTGGTTGAATCCGGTGTTAGTTTGTGAACCTATCGGGGATTGGAAGACCGATATCGGTGGGAGAAGTCGTTTTTTGATTCAAATTCCCCTAATTCAGCCAACGCTGAAAAGTACGGTGATTGAGAGGGAACCGGGGTTAATTGTCTGGCAATTTGAAGGCTTTTTTCGCGGATGCGATCGCTGGGAATGTCAACCCAATGATGGCGGCACTTGTCTCATCAATCGTTTTGAGTTTGCGATTCCTAATCCAGTTGTGGGGTGGGGATTCCAGCAATTCGCCGCCAAATGGACTAAAAAGGATATGGAAGCGCAATTAAGACGCTTAAAAAGAGTAGCCGAGGAAATTTATCTACTTTCAGCAACAAGTTAAGCTGATGGGGTGGTAAGCGGGGGGGTTGGGTATGGAAGAATACCCTCACCCCCAACAGCTAACCCCCGATCCCTAATCGATCGAGATCGACTGGGGACTGTTGCCGTTATCCTGATTATTGTCCTTAAAACTGACTAATCCCTGCTCTTCTAACCATTTTTTGAGGGGATCGTCCGAAAGTTTCAAGCGCAGTAATCCAGAGGCAAAACCACCGAAAAAAGCGATCGGTTGTTGAATCAGTTCTTTAACAACGGGTTGTAATTCATCGAGAAACATCTTATTCTATCTCCTGATATTGTCACACCTATCAATGTTAAGTTAATTGAAGTGATTCTGTGAGACTAGCATGACTGAAACTTCCGACACGGTGAAAAAATCTTTCCGGCTAACCCCGTTTATTTTCCTAGGAATACTGCTCATTTGGCTAGGAATTAGGTTAATTGCTCCCGATAGCGTCAGTTTATTCGCCGGTAATCGTCCCGATTATTTGGGAGTCAGGGAAGGTAAACTGGCCCCTTGTCCGGTCACTCCTAATTGTGTTAGTAGTCAGAGTCAGGATCAGGCTCATGCGATCGAACTCCTTAGTTATCAGGGTAGCGGTGAAAAAGCGATCGAGCAATTAGCTAAAATTATCGCCTCCCAACCGAGAACTAAAATTATTAACCAAGATAGTAACTATCTCTACGCCGAATTTAGCAGTCAATGGATGGGATTTGTCGATGATCTAGAATTTTCTCTTAATCCTAGCAAAAATGCGATCGATGTTCGCTCGGCCTCCCGGTTAGGAGAATCGGATTTAAATGTCAATCGAGAACGAGTGGAAACCCTGAGAAAACTCTTTTCAGTGATCAGTAAACAGTAAACAGTGAAAAGTAATCGGGTGCATCTCAATTTTGTAGAAATATCTATACTACATTTGGGCGCACGCGATGCGCCCCTACCATTGGTGCGATAATATTATTATTGTAGGGGCGAATTGTATTCGCCCTCTTTAAATGACTTCTGCTGCTCACCTATATGTCAGAGAAAGTCACCAATAGGAGATGCACCCAATCAGTAATCAGTAATCAGTAAACGGTGAAATGACTCAGAGAATACTGACTCGGAGAATAATATAAGAAAAATTATGTTTCGTCCCCAACCGATACCAGCAAAAGCAGGACAGGAATCCGTCTGGGATTATCCTCGTCCCCCGCGCCTAGAATTATCACCTAAACACCTAAAAATTATCTTTAATGGTGTGATAATTGCCGATACTAAAAGCAGTTATCGAGTTCTAGAAACCAGTCATCCTCCAGTTTATTATCTACCGCCCCAAGATATTAAAATGGAATACCTGCAAGCCACAGCAGAAAAGTCTTTTTGTGAGTGGAAAGGTCTAGCTGGATATTACAATATCACCGTTGGGGATCAACAGGCAATTAACGCCGCTTGGTATTATCCGGACCCGACACCAGAGTTTCAGGCAATTAAGAATTATCTGGCTTTTTATCCCGCCAAAATGACCGCTTGTTATGCCGATGGGGAATTAGTACAACCGCAACCGGGCAACTTTTACGGGGGATGGATAACCTCCGATGTGGTTGGTCCGTTTAAAGGCGTTCCCAATAGTTGGGGCTGGTAATCACGTTAAGTAAGTAGGGTTTGCTGAAAAAGTTTATTGGTGGAGTCAGGAGCCGGTCGTCAGGAGATTATTTTTATTTATTCTTCCCACACCCCACTTCCCCAAAACCCCACTTCCCCAAAACCCCACACCCCACTTCCCCACTTCCCCAAAACCCCACACCCCACACCCCACACCCCACACCCCACATCCCCTTAACTCCTAGTTTCTACTTTTTACGAGAAATTATGACTATATCCCAACCCGATCTAGAACCCACTTGGATGACGATTATTCGCCTCTTGCGCTGGGATAAACCCGCCGGTAGGTTAATTTTGATGATTCCCGCTTTATGGGCGGTATTTTTGGCGGCAGACGGGGTGCCACCGCTACCCTTGATCGGGGTGATCGTTTTGGGAACTTTGGCCACTAGCGCCGCCGGCTGTGTGGTTAACGATCTTTGGGATCGGGATATAGATCCACAGGTCGATCGCACTCGTAACCGTCCTTTAGCGGCCAGAGCTTTATCGATCAAGGTTGGTTTGATTATCGCTCTGATTGCTTTCTTTTGCGCCGCAATTTTAGCTTTATATCTGAATTTCTTGAGTTTTTGCCTATGTGTGGCCGCCGTTCCCCTGATTATCTGCTATCCTCTCGCCAAGCGTTTTTTTCCTGTACCCCAATTGGTTCTTTCTCTCGCTTGGGGTTTTGCGGTTTTAATCTGTTGGAGTGCCGTCACCGGGTCGTTAGATAGTAATACATTTATATTATGGGGAGCGGTGATTTTTTGGACATTGGCATTTGATACAATTTATGCTCTATCCGATCGAGAGGATGATCTCAAGGTTGGTATTAACTCCAGTGCCATATTTTTCGGCAAATACGCTCCGGAAGCCGTGGGGGTCTTTTTTGCCCTAACAGTGGGTTTATTGGCTTGGGAGGGGCAAAAAATGCAGTTATCAGCCTTTTTTTGGCTAGGGTTGGGTCTAGCGGCGATCGCTTGGTGGCGTCAATACCGGCTGTTACGTCAATCGGATTTACCTAAACCAGTTTATGGTCAAATGTTCGGTCAAAATGTTTGGGTCGGTTTTATTTTATTAGCGGCTATGATTGGGGGAAGTTTGTATTAAAACTCCCCCAAGAATGTCCCTAGAGTCAGTTTGTCTATTCTGACTCTAATAATCCCATTACCGTAGCTGATGGGTGTTCACCAGTCATCAAAGCTACCCGTCTTTGAAAATTTTTCTCCACAGCAATGCAGGTATTTAAGGGATCTAAAATACCCTTTCTGATTTCCCTTTCCCAAGAATAATTTCTTTCTCGGTGTTTAAATCTTGATAATTGCTGGGTGAAAACAGTAACCACTTGATAAATGATTTTTAAATCGTAAAGAGAGTCAATTTGAGAAATTTTAACCGCTAAAGCCCGAAATTGACGGGATATTTCTTGAGCTTGCTCTTGACTACAGCCATGGTCATGATGATAATAATTAACTACTTCTGCCATGTACTGAGCGTGTTTAGCGGCATTTTGAATGCTATGTTGAGCATTTTCCACGGGAGCAAGAAATCGATCTAATAATAGCTGTTGAGCGTAGGCATCGCGAAGGGAAGAATTAGAGATTATTTGCAATTCGGTCATTCTTTCTTCATGTTTACGGCGATTTTCGGCATAAATCTCCGTCAGAATAGTATCTAACAGCTTGGGAATCGGATAAAAGACATCAATCATAGGAAAATTTAGCTTAGTTTGTCTAGAGATAAGAAACTCTATCGATAGAATTAACCAAAATTGTAGCAGTGATCTGAATAGTCAGGTACGATAAAATCAAGTTAGTAAATTACCGCCCCTTAACCAATGTCTAACTCGAAATCTAGTAGCGTTTGGGACCACAAACCCCGTTGGTGTCAACCTTGGTCGATTTTATTGACAGGAATTACCCTAATTGCTGGGTGTTGGTTTTTAACTCAGCGTCTCTGGTTAACCCTACTCCTATCTATTCCTATACTCCTCTGGTGGTTTGTCTTCCTAATTCTTTATCCGCGGACGCTGCAGCAACAGTTAAACACAGAAAGAATCGGGGAAAGCATTGATTAAAACAGGAAAGACAGGACAGGGATTTTTATCCTGTAATTGACTACTTTCATCTCCGCGAAAAGTGTTCCAACGAAAAGGAGCTTTTTTTTCACTCGACATCCATAAAAGTCTTTTTGCTCGCGTCATCGCTACATACAAAAGTCGGTATTCTTCAGCTTTTTTAAGTTGTCCAGCTTCTAACCAAGCGCTTAAAGGTGGGGGAATAATTGGTATGCTGTCGGGGTTTAAATAGCGTTGATGAACCGCTGCTCGAATTTGCGCTCGTGCCACTTCTGCGAGGGTAAAATCTCCCAAAAATTTCGCCCCATTGGGTACCCAAGGTTTGCCAGGAATAATATCTTCGTGAAGAAAGGGAATAAAAACATAATCCCAGTCTAAACCCTTGGCTTTGTGCATAGTAATAATCGTCAGTTGTCCGGGACGAGTATAACAATCGTCGTTATCTTCTTCCACCCCTTCAAAGCGCTCAGAGGCGATAATTTCATTAAGAGTATTAATTGTGTTTTTCAGAGAACTATTACCAGCAGTTTCCTGATAAATACGGGCGGTTAATTTTTGCAAAGTTGCTAATTCTGACCCCGAATATTGGAGAGTCATAGCAAAAAAAGACAGGAGTTGATAATGGGGTAATTCTAATCTAGCTTTTAGTAAACTGCAGCAATAACGACGGGCAATTTTTTCGTTAGATTTCAGTTCGGGATCGAGGGGAGTGGGATAGAGAAACTGTTCGGGATAGGTAACTAAAGGATTTAAGTCTTGGGCAGTAATTAAACCCCTCAATTGTAGCACTTCTAAAGCCGCTTTGAGATAATCGGGAGAGTGGGGACGTTCGACAAAAGCCAATAGTTTCAGCATTTCGGCGGGAATTTGGGAAAAGCGATCGATCTCATTAGCTTCAAAAATTCTGATTTGATAACTTTTATAAAAATGGGCGAATTTTTGAGCAAAAAAGTGTCCTTGTCGATTTTCTCTAACGAGGATAGCGGCATTATGTTGAGGGTTTTCTTGAAGTAATTTAACTAGACGTTTTTCAATTAATTCTACTGTTTGATAAATGTCATCGGGTTGATAAATTTCTAATCCTTTTCCCTCCTTGACTGGATTAGGTTGGGGATCTTCGGCGCTGACGGGAAGAATCGCTTGAACTCGAAAAGGAGCCTCGGTAACTTTATGATTATCTTTTCCCTGTTTCCAATCTCGATCGACCCATTGTAAAACTAAATTAGCAGCTTCAATAATTTTAGTATTGCTGCGACCTGCTTGGTTCATAGTCGATAAATTGCCTTCGCTTTGACAACTTTCACAAAACCAATTAAAGTAAACAGGATCGGCGGGGGTAAAGGTGGAATTAATGGCTTGATTGGGATCGCCGACGCGAATTAAATTAGGTATTTCCCCGTCATTATTTTTTGCTAAAATAGTAATTAGTTTTTCTTGGAGAGGACTAGAATCCTGTGCCTCATCTTCAAAGACTCCAAAGACAGATTTTTGCCATTGTCGGCGAATTTTTTCTTCCTCTAATACTCGCAAGGCTCCTAAAATCATGTCATCATAATCTATATAGTTTTTCTGACGCATCAGGATTTCATACTGTTGGTACAAACCACTAGCAATAGCGAGAATTTGATAATTATCGTCGGTATAGTGGCTTAATTCCCAAACTTGCTGCGGTGATAATCCCGAACTTTTTAGCTCATGAATGGCCGTATAGGCAAGACTAGGTAAAATTTCGGTTCTCAGCACCGATTGACGGCGTAATCTTTCTGTTTCTTCCCCATCAAATTCCACTCCTTCTAATAACTTTTGATAACGAATTGGGTCGGCAATTAGCCATTTTTCCACCGAGTTTCTAATAATTCTGTGGCTAGGAGTCGGAATAACTAAGGTAGAAGATTCGAGGTCTAATCCCGATAATTCCGGGTAACGACGGGCCAATTGTAGGGCCAGTCCGTGCAGAGTTTGGACGCTAAAACCTTGGGCTGAAAGTTGTAAATCTTGCAAGCGTTGTTTAATTTTAGCTTTAATACTAGCGGCAGCCGAACGCGTGTAGGTGACAATAATTAACTGTTTTTTAGCGTGCAGTTGCTCACGAGCAATAACCATAGCGGCAGCTACGGCCAAACTGTGGGATTTTCCCGCCCCCGGCACCGCAGAAATGGCCATTTTTCCCCCTTGCCAATCGGCTAATTCCTGTTGTCCGGCTCGCAGTTGTTGCCGGAGATTGACCAGTAAACTTTCTCGATTAATTACTTTAGTTTCGCTCATTATGCCACGCTAATTTTATTTTTAGTTTAATTGTATTACTATTTTAGTTTATCTTTAAACTAATTGCTGTAAAAGTTAGCTACAGATAACTAGAATGGGGAGATAGGTTTTTTCAGTGAACAGTGAACAGTAAGCAGTAATCAGTGAAAAGAAAGTAGCGAAGTTTTCACCTAACACTGTCCACTTAAAACTGTAATCTGATCACTGATAACTGATAAGTAGGTAGGTATTGAAAACTTTCAGATCCCCCCGCCTATCGGCACCCCCCTTATCAAGGGGGGCAGGGGGGATCGAACCTAAAATCCATTTGTAATTTAATTATAACCAGCTACTTAACTGATCACTGATCACTGATATGTAGCCAATTTTGTTGTACTTCTACCCGAATTTTGCCGGTTAAGGAGGAAGTGGCATCGCGATTAACACCAGTAATAAGATTAACCACTGACTCAACTTCGGCAAAATTAGGTGATGAGGGTAAATATTGAGCTAAAAATAAACGAATCACTCGTCTTTGTATCGCTAGAGGTAGAATTTGTAAAGGGGAGCGATCGAGTCTTTGTTGATCTAGATCGATAACCTGACGAAAAATATCCCGGGCAATACTATCTAAATAATCGCTTTCTGCTTCCAAAATTTCAGCAGTTTGGGCGAGATGTTTTTCAATTTGGGGATTTAAATTAGTTTGCAGGTAGGGTAATAATTCCAGACGGATGCGATTGCGAGCATAGCGTAAATTCTCATTAGCTTGATCGTACCAGATCGGTAATTCTCGACTTTGACAAAAAGCGAAAGTTTCCCCGCGAGTGACATTTAAGAGGGGACGGACTAAAAAAATATCCGGGGTTAAACTTGTCAACCAAGTTAAGGCAGAAAGTCCATCACTACCGGCTCCGCGCATGAGATTATAAAGAAAAGTTTCCGCTCGATCGCTCCTCGTGTGTGCCGTGAGAAGATAATTAAAACCCTGTTCTTGGGCGATTGTTTGTAAAGCTTGATAACGCCATTGTCGGGCCTTGGCTTCCGTTTCCGCCATCGGGGGTGCGGTGGCAATATAAACGGGTAATTGCCAAATTTCGGCGATTTTCCGCACATGATCCACTAATCCTCGGTCGTAAGACCAACGGTGATCACAATGAGCGATCGCCAGTTGCCAACCCCAACGAGAGCGCAAATCCAGCAATAATTGACCTAAACATAGAGAATCCTGACCTCCCGACAATGCCACTAACAGAGACGCATTTTTAGGTAGTAATTGTCCCTTTTTGACTGTGGTTTCCAGACGAGTATGGAGAGGTGTCCAAAAATTAGCCAAAATTTTTAGATTTATTTACTTGACAAATGACAGATAACCAGAAAAGGAGAAGGGAATTATGAATTATGAATTATGAATTGGGAAGTATTTTCAGTGAACAGTAATCAGTGAAAAGAAATTAGCGAAGTTTTCACCTAACACTGTCCACTTAAAACTATAATCTGATAACTGATAACTGATAACTGATAACTGATAACTGATAACTGATAACTGATTTAACCTTGCCAATTAACCCAATCTTGGGGTTTTAGGAAGACATCATAGAGTTTTGCTTCTGGGGTGTTTGGTGCAGGTTGATAACAGTATTCCCAACGGACTAAAGGAGGTAAAGACATCAAAATCGACTCGGTACGACCGTTAGTTTGCAGCCCAAAAATTGTGCCACGATCATAAACTAAATTAAATTCTACATAACGACCGCGACGATAGAGTTGAAACTGACGTTCTCTGTCACCGTATTCCGTCGAGCGCCGTTTCTGGACAATGGGAACATAAGCGGGTAGAAAAGCCCGGCCACAGTCATTAATGAAACTAAAAATTTCTTCCCAGTTGCGCGGTTGTTGGGGAGATAATTTTTCTGAATAGATAGCGGCATCACTTTCGGCAAAAGGACCCCGATAGAGAGGGTCTAAACCGTCTTGGTAATCAAAGAAAATCCCGCCGATGCCTCTGGCTTCCTGACGATGATTGAGATAAAAATATTCATCACACCAGCGTTTAAAAACGGGATAATATTCGGGATGATGTTGGTCGCAAACCTGTTTAAAAGTGCGATGAAAATGACTAGCATCTTCTTCAAACCCATAGTAGGGAGTTAAATCGGCACCACCGCCAAACCACCAAACTGGGCCAGCTTCAAAATAGCGATAATTGAGGTGAACCGTGGGAATATAAGGATTGCGAGGATGTAAAACCATCGAGGTTCCCGTGGCATAAAATTGATGACCGGCAGCCTCGGGCCGTTGTTTGGCAATGCTAGGAGGTAATTCTTTCCCCCAAACTTCCGAAAAATTCACCCCTGCTTGTTCAAAAATTGCCCCTTCCCGCAAAACTCGCGAACGTCCGCCGCCACCTTCGGGCCGTTGCCAACTATCTTCGATAAATTTTGCTTTTCCATCCACTTCTTCTAATCCCCGACAAATTTCATCCTGTAGGGATTTCATAAATTCACTGACGCGGCTACGGCTGTCACTGGCCGGCAAATTGGCAAGGGTGGGGGTTGTGGTGAATGCAGTCATACTCAAGGATCAAAATTGATAACTCAGTGATTATATTACTACTGGGTGATGAAACGGACGCTCTTCGATACTTAACTTAACATTTAGACCGGTTAGGTG
This sequence comes from Microcystis sp., assembly GCF_048564745.1. NCBI lineage: Bacteria > Bacillati > Cyanobacteriota > Cyanophyceae > Chroococcales > Microcystaceae > Microcystis > Microcystis sp. The sequence goes on along the minus strand of NZ_JBLZRT010000030.1, from coordinate 54,861 downwards.
TTGGGTGATGGGGGTTGGGGGTTGGGGTTTTAGGGTTTTAGTTGGATTCCCCCATTTCCCCATTTCCCCATTTCCCCATTTCCCTAATCCCTAAATCAATGTTAATTTTTAATTCTCAACTGGGCATATTAGAATTAGTCCCGCTCCAGGGACAATAACACAGATACCCAACTTCTACCACCATGTCCTCCCGTCGAATCATCATCGGTGACGTTCACGGTCAATACGATGCTCTTTTGCAGCTAATGGAGGCAATCGCGCCTCAAGAAAAGGAACCAGTTTATTTCTTGGGCGATTTAATTGATCGTGGTCCCAATAGCGCCCAAGTGGTTGAATTTGTCCGTCAACACCGCTATCGTTGTCTATTGGGCAATCATGAACAGATGCTGCTAGAAGTGTTGGGCAAGCAAGGAATGATGGGGGAAATGTTGCCGGCTTGGCTTTATAGTGGCGGTCATGCCACTCTCGTGAGCTATAACCACAAAATACCGCAAGATCACATCGATTGGCTGAAAACCTTGCCTCTTTACCTCGATTTAGGTGATATTTGGCTGGTTCATGCCGGGGTTTATCCCCATTTACCCCTCGAAGAACAAGATGCCACTCATTTTTGTTGGATCCGCGATGAATTCCACAGTATGCCAGAACCTTTTTTTAGCGATAAATTAATTATCACTGGCCACACGATTACTTTTACTTTTCCGGGGGTAAGTCCGGGGCAATTAGTCGCCGGTGCCGGTTGGTTAGATATCGACACGGGAGCTTATCATCCCCACAGTAATTGGTTAACTGGATTAGATATCACTAATCGTTTGGTTTATCAGGTCAATACCAAAGATAAAACCCTGCGAAAATTCGATTTAGAAGATATAACCACCTCAATTAATCCCGACGAGTTCTATACCAAAAGAGTGCAGCTCACCCCTTAAAAATAACTGTTATTAACAAAAATATAATTCTCGGACGGGGAGTGACGCGAAATCTCCCCAGATAGCTCAGATATTAATCCCTGGGTTGGATAACGCGAACCAGCAGCTTAGGCTATTGGGATTCTTTGATCGTAGGTTCTCAAGAGCGGTAAGTAGCTGGTTATAATTAAATTAAAAATGGATTTTAAGTTCGATCCCCCCTGCCCCCCTTGATAAGGGGGGTGCCGATAGGCGGGGAGATCCCCCCTGAGTCCCCCCTTAATAAGGGGGGCATCTGATAATTTTTAACGCCTACCTACTTAAATTGAATAAAGAATTGTCCAGCTTTCCTTCACCCATGACTCTCCCCTCGGATTTTCCCTTAGAACCACCGGCTACCAATAAAGATCCCCATCGTGATTATCGCGGACTCGATCGCGATAAACTCACCCCCATGTACCAGCATTATGTGGAGGTAAAAGAAACCTATCCCAATGCTCTTTTACTCTATCGTGTGGGCGATTTTTTCGAGTGTTTCTTTCAGGATGCGGTGATTATCTCCAGAGAATTGGAATTAGTTCTCACCAGCAAAGAGGGAGGTAAAGGGATTGGGAGAGTCGCCATGACCGGGGTTCCCCACCACGCCCTAGAGCGCTATAGTCGTTTATTGGTGGAAAAAGGCTATGCAGTGGCGATTTGTGACCAGGTAGAGGATTCAACGGAAGCAGCCGCCGAAAAACGACTCGTAGAACGCGCTATCACCAAACTGCTCACCCCCGGAACCCTCACCGATGAGGGAATGTTAAACGCAAAAAAGAATAATTTTCTAGCTGCTGTGGTGATTACCGGAGAAAATTGGGGATTAGCCTATGCAGACATCTCCACCGGAGAATTCTACACCACCCAAGCCAGCGATTTAACGGCTTTAAGCCTAGAATTAAGCCGTTTACAGCCCTCGGAAATCCTTTTTCCCATCAATGCCCCCGATTTAAACCGTATTTTGCGCCCCGGGGAAAAATCCGACCATCTCCCCCCCTGTTTACCCGATAGTTTTTGTTATTCTCTCCGTCCCCAAAATATCTTTACTCTCACAGAGGCGAAAAATCGTCTCCTAATCACCTATAAAATGCGTTCCCTAGAGGGGATGGGCTGCGAACATTTACCCCTCGCTATTCGCGCAGCTGGGGGCTTATTAGAATACATTGAAGATACCCAAAAAGCCAATCAAGTCCCCCTACAACCTTTAAAAACCTACTCTATCTCCGAATTTTTGATTTTAGATGGGCAAACCCGTCGTAACCTTGAAATTACCCAAACGGTGCGCGATGGTAGCTTCTATGGTTCTCTATTATGGGCGATCGATCGTACCTGTACAGCCATGGGTAGTCGCGCTTTACGTCGTTGGTTACTGCAACCTCTCTTAGATTCTCGCGGTATTCGCGCTCGTCAGGATACTATCCAAGAGTTAAAGGATAATCCCTCCTTGCGCCAAGATATTCGGCAAAAATTAAGGGAAATCTACGATATAGAACGTTTAAGCGGTCGTGTTGGCGCAGGAACGGCTAACGCCCGCGATTTACTTTCCCTAGCGGCATCTTTAGTCAAATTAGCCGATTTAGCGGCTTTGGTTGCTTCGGGAAATTCGCCCTATTTGAAAGCTTTACAGCAAATTCCCGCCGATTTAGAAAAATTAGGCCAGCAGGTGATAGCGCATCTGGTGGAATCTCCTCCGCTGCATCTGAAGGAAGGGGGGGTGATTCGTGAGGGAATTGATGCCCAATTGGATGCCCTGCGGCGCGACTATCAGGAAGTAATCGATTGGTTTAAGAATCTAGAGACGACAGAAAAAGAAAGAACGGGTATTAGTAATCTTAAGGTTAATTATAACAAAACTTTCGGTTATTATATCAGTTTACCCCGCAGTAAAGCCGATTTCGCCCCAAAAGATTATGTGCGTAAGCAAACTTTAGTCAATGAGGAACGTTATATCACCACCGAGTTAAAGGAGAAAGAAAATATAATTCTGACGGCAGTAGATGAATTAAATAAATTAGAATACGAGATTTTTAGCGATTTACGCCGTCAAGTGGCCGAATTTTCCCCAGAAATCCGGGAAGTAGCCACAAAAGTCGCCGCTTTAGATGTGTTGGCCGGATTGGCAGAAATCGCCGTTTATCAGGGATATTGTCGCCCAGAAATCGCCGATGGTCGTCTTATCGATATTAAAGATGGTCGTCATCCCGTGGTGGAACAATCCCTTGGGGCCGGCTTTTTTGTGCCGAATTCGATTAATTTGGGCAATCAGGAAGGTTTAGAATACCCCGACTTGATTATTCTCACCGGTCCCAATGCTAGTGGCAAAAGTTGTTATCTGCGACAGGTGGGATTAATTCAATTGTTGGCCCAAACCGGCAGTTTTGTCCCAGCAAAGTCGGCCAAAATCTCCATCTGCGATCGCATTTTCACCCGGGTGGGGGCTGTGGATGACCTCGCTACTGGCCAATCCACCTTTATGGTGGAAATGAACGAAACCGCCAATATTCTCAATCACGCCACAGACAGATCATTAGTATTACTAGACGAAATTGGCCGGGGGACAGCCACTTTTGACGGTTTATCCATAGCTTGGTCTGTAGCGGAGTATTTAGCCACGGTACTGCAATCGCGGACGATTTTCGCCACTCACTACCACGAACTAAACGAATTAGCTTCAATTTTAGAGAATGTGGCTAATTATCAGGTAACGGTCAAAGAATTACCCCATGAGATAGTATTTTTGCACCAAGTACGACCGGGAGGCGCAGATAAATCCTATGGTATCGAAGCGGGAAGATTAGCCGGTTTACCAGCTTCTGTGATCGATCGTGCCATGCAGGTGATGGGTCAAATCGAAAAACATAGTAAAATTGCCATCGGTTTGCGTCAGGGAATTAAGAAAATTAAACCGGTTAAGTCGGATAATTCCCCCTCTCTGCAGCAGTTAGATATTTTTGATGACGGTAAGTAGTCGTGGAAAACTCAACTTTGTGTCCTTTGTGTCTCTGTGGTTCACAAAAAGGCTGCATTTCACATTTGCAGAAACACCGATAATCAGCAATTATCAGTGACTCTTAAACTGGTACAAATATATGAACAATCGCGTGTAAGCATCCCACCGAAAAACTAATGCGCGGGGGGTTTGGGGGCGGCACTTCGACAGGCTCAGTGGCCGCGCCACGCCCCCAACGGGGGGTTTGGGGGGTAGAACCCCCCAAAAGCTTGGATTGAGGGAAAAAATCGAAAGTAACGCCCGATTTTAGAAGAGAGTTTTCCCCTTAAAAATCTTCCTTTTTCAACAGTATTAAAACTGTAAAAACTTTTTAACTTGTGTCCAAAGATTGGTAAAAGACTCTTTCATTTCCTCCTTAATTTTCCAGCGTTTAAATGCCTCTTCGTAGGCAATTCCTTGATTTTGGAAAGTTTTCCAAGCCGAGAGAGAAAGAGGTAAACCCATCAGCAAAAAGATATAAATTGCCCAAGAAATTGTTCCAGCACTAATTAAATTAATGATAATAAAAAAACTATTAATAATCAGATAGCGAACGGTTTTATTTTTTAGCTCCTCGCGACGAAAGCGATCGAATTCTTGCCGTTTATAACTGACCATTTTTGACTCTTGCCAGTCCTTTTCCGCCGCTTCTAAGTCTTTAACTTCAATAGCTAAATCGTCGGCAATTTCTAACAACTGTTGACGGGTAATTTCTCCCTTATCCCCTTGACGGGAGATAGCCAAATAGAGAATTTCCTGCACATCCTCTTGACTGTAGGATTGGGGAGGGAAAAAATCGGGGTTTGGCATAGCGATAGAGAAAGAAATAGTTTCCTTCTCTATTATGGGCGATCGATTAGCGATTGACAGTTAGACGAGACAGGGAGTTTTTAACTGATTCAACCATGCTTCTAAATCCTGCAAAGAGCGATCGGCATATTGACCGTAACGTTCCCGTTTATTGCGGATTTTTCTGGTAAAATTCGGCAAAATGCCAAAATTTGGCGGCATCGGTTGAAAATGTTTCGGTTCGGCACTGCTGATAAACTCAAATAATGACCCCATCATAGTTGTGGTTGGCAATGTCACCGTTTCTAATCCTAAAGCTAAACGAGCGGCATTAGTTCCCGCTAACCATCCCCCAGCAGCCGCGGCCGTATAGCCTTCCGTGCCGATTAACTGTCCTGCCGCTAATAGCGTCGGTCGCGATTTAAACTGGAGACTGGAGGATAATAACTGGGGAGAATTGATAAAGGTGTTTTTGTGCATCACCCCCATGCGGACAAATTCGGCCTTTTCTAACCCCGGAATCAGACGGAAAACCCGTGTTTGTTCACCCCATTTTAAATTAGTTTGAAATCCCACCATATTCCACAATTGGCCCGCTTTATCTTCCATTCGCAACTGTATAACTGCGTAGGGACGTTGATCCGGATATCTGGGATCCGCTAATCCCACCGGTTTCAGGGGACCAAAACGCATGGTATCCTCTCCCCGACAGGCTAATTCTTCGATTGGCAGACAAGCCTCGAAAAATTTGGCATTTTCTCGCTCAAAATCCTTTAATTCTGCTTGTTCTGCCTGTTTTAACTCTTGCCAGAAGTGCAGGTATTGTTCCCGATCCATGGGACAATTGAGATAGGCGGCCTCACCTTTATCGTAACGGGAGGCCAGAAAAGCGATCGATCGATCAATCGATTCCCCCAGAATAATCGGACTAGCGGCATCAAAAAAGCTCAGATAGTCCAGACCGGCAAAATTTTGCAAATCTGCGGCTAAAGCAGCACTGGTTAACGGTCCAGTGGTTAAAACGACGATACCATCCCGGGGAATTTCCGTGATCTCCTGACGTTTTAAGGTGACTAGAGGGTGGTTAGCCAAGATTTCCGTCAAATTTCGACTAAAGACCCCCCGATCAACCGCTAAAGCCCCTCCTGCGGGGACACTGTGCTGATCGGCCTGGGCAATAACTAGAGAATTTAAGCGTCGTAATTCTTCATGGAGTAACCCGGTGGCGCGATCCACTGCCATGGCACCAAAGGAGTTACTACAGACTAATTCGGCTAAAAATTGGCTATGGTGGGCGGGACTAGAGCGAATTGGGCGCATTTCGTACAGGATCACGGGAATACCTGCTTGGGCTATCTGCCACGCCGCCTCAGTCCCCGCTAATCCTCCACCAATTACATGAATAGGGCGATCGATCATAGTTGGGAGAAAATGGCTAGAGTAGGACTATTTTAGCGTCAGTTCCGAGTCACCAAAAAAATAGGGCTGGGCTGAACGCGATCGCATGAAGATTTGGGCCGATCACAAACTCAGGTTATAATATAAGAAAGGGATGGAATATTATATTTTATCTCGTCACGGTTTTTGCTTTCGAGAAGGTGGCAACACCGCCCCACTTTCTCACCATCTCCTTCCAGATGGGCTAGTTAGCGGTTTGACTTCTATGAACACCAATTATCTTGAGGAATACCAAAAATACCTAGCCGAATGGCAGAAAATGCTTCTGTCCGCTTGGGGTAATGGTCTTCCCACGACTACACCAGTGTTTGAGTTTCCGGAAACTTTGGTTAAATCCCTCGAATATCAACAAGAATGGGTGAAATCCTACCTAACCGCCCAAGAAACCGCCACCAAAGTTGCCCTCGATAGTCAGAAACAATTCTGGGATAGTTATTTCGGTTTTGCTCGTCAGTCCATGGCTGTAATCAATAAACCAGCTTAATTAGGTATCAATTGGCTAGATAGTTCGATTGGTGACTTAACTTCCCTTAAAAAATAAAATACCTCAAATACAATCCCCTCTGGCTCTGTATTTGAGGCTTTTTTGGGTTTTATTACCTTTAGGCAATTAGGGAATTTTGGGGTTTAGCAAAAATCATCCGTCCGGCCGAGGTTTGCAGTGCAGATGTCACCACTACCCGCAATTCTCCCCCTAGATAATCTTTTCCTTCTTCTACCACCACCATCGTGCCATCTTCTAGATAACCGATGCCTTGGGTGGGTTCTTTTCCTGCTTTGAGAATTTTCAGATCCAAAGTATCCCCGGGTAAGTAGATCGGGCGTACTGCTTGGGCGAGATCGTTGACATTCAAGATGGTGACTTTTTGCAGATTGGCCACTTTACTGAGATTATAATCGTTCGTGAGCAAGGTGGCGTTAATTTCTTGGGCAAGATGGACTAATTTAGCATCTACGGTGCTAATATCCTCATAATCGGCCGGATGAATGATAATGCGCTCGGGGAATTCTTGCTGCATCCGGTTTAAGATGTCTAATCCGCGTCTTCCTCTGACTCGTTTTTGGTCGTTACTGCCATCCGCTAACTGTTGCAATTCCTGAAGAATAAATTGGGGGATTAGTATCTGTCCTTCGATAAATCCCGTGTCTAACAATTGTTCGATACGACCATCGATAATACAACTGGTGTCCACAACTTTGGTGGCGGCCGCTTGCAGGGTCCCTTCTGCCACTAGAATTGATTCCATACTATTGGGGTTAATCAGACGCAAAAAAGTGCGACCGTGGGTATCTGCTAAACTAACCCCCAGATAGGAAAACATAATACTGCCTAAAATGGCGATTATCGGCTTAATAAACGAGAATTCTCTGGGAATCGGTAGGAAGAAAATCGGGGCTAGGATCAGATTAGCAATTAACAAACCGATAACTAGACCGACGGAACGGGTTAAAATAACTTCGATCGGAGTTTGTCTTACTTGGGTTTCTAGACGACGATAGGTAGTTTGGGCAACTAAACCAAGAGCTAAACCAATAATTGAGGCAAAACCCGCTGATAACCAGCGTAAAGCTTCAATATTGCTGATTTGCGACTGGACAGCAACCGGCAGCAAGTCCACACCACTATAACCAATACTGGCAATAGCGAAGACGAATAGTAAAATTATGACGGCATCAAGCATGGGGATAATACCAGAGGGGATAGAGGGGAATGACGGTAGAAAATAATCAGTATGGATACTTTTACATTATATCCGTGGGCCTCTCCTAATTTGTGTCGGGAAAGTTGCTTTCATTCTAGGAGATGTTCTCCCCAGCCATAATACATCTTAACGAAGATAAACGAAATTATAGCCGTCAGCCTTGAATCAGTTATCAGTCATCAGATAGGAGTTACAGCGTTTCTCAGATAGATGAGGTTCGTTCTTGCATCTAAAATACTTGATTAGCAAGGCTTAGTTTGTACCTCACCTTGACGAGAAAGGCTGTATGAGTTCACTGATTACTGATTACTGTTCACTGATAACTGCTGTAATGTCCTATTTTCACCCCATAACCTCGGTTTATATTCATATTCCCTTTTGTCGTCGGCGCTGTTTTTACTGTGATTTCCCGATTTTTGTCGTCGGTAATCGCACCAATCCGGCGACTTTTCCCCCTGTGGTGGAGTATGTGGAAATATTACAAGAAGAAATTAGCCTTAGTCAGGGGACGGGGAAACCCCTAGAAACGATTTTTTTTGGGGGGGGGACTCCTTCCCTATTACCGGTGGAATTATTAAGAGCAATTCTGGATACTTTAGCCAAAAAGTTTGATTTTGCAGCTGATATAGAGATTTCTATGGAGATTGATCCAGCTACCTTTAGTTTAGAACAATTACAGGGTTATGTTAGCGCGGGAGTCAATCGGGTTAGTCTAGGAGTACAGGCTTTTCAAGAACCATTATTACAGGTTTCTGGTCGATCGCATACCGTTAAGGATATCTATCAGGCAGTGGAATTAATTCAGGGATTGGGAATAGTTAACTATAGTTTGGATTTGATTTCGGGATTGCCACAACAAACCCTGACAGATTGGGAAAATTCCCTAGAAAAAGCGATCGAACTGCAACCGGCCCATCTTTCCTGTTACGATTTGGTCTTAGAAGCGGTTACTCCTTTCGGTAAACAGTATCAACCGGGAAAAAAACCCTTACCCGATGATGAAACCACGGCGAAAATGTATGTTTTAGCCGGTGAAAAACTAGCTTTAGCCGGTTATCAACATTACGAGATTTCTAACTATGCTAAACCGGGTTATCAATGCCGACATAATCGAGTTTACTGGGAAAATCGTCCCTATTATGGCTTTGGTATGGGGGCTGCTAGTTATCTTCATCAACAACGTTTTACCCGTCCGCGCAAAAGTCGCGACTATTTCGCTTGGGTAAAAGAAGGCTGTCAGATTGACGTGGAGAAAAATAGCTTGATTGATGATCTTCTCGAAACCTTAATGCTAGGGTTAAGGTTAGGGTCAGGGGTGAGTTTACCTGCGATTGAAGCTAATTTTGGTTCGGAAATCAAAAAAGCAATTTTAGAGGTTTTAGAGCCGCATAAACAGCGTAATTTAGTAATAATTGAGGGGGATAGCAGGGTCAGATTAAGCGACCCCGAAGGTTTTTTGTTTTCTAATCTAGTTTTAACCGATTTATTCGATCGCTGGCAATAGTTAGAAACTATATTTTAAGTAGCTGGTTATAATTAAATTAAAAATGGATTTTAGCTTCGATCCTCCCTTAATCCCCCCTTAATACTAGGGTTGATTCATAGTAGGGTTGATTCATGAATCAACCCTACCCTTAATCCACCCTTGATAAGGGGGGTGTCTGACAACTTTTAACACCTACCTACTTACTAGCGATAATGGATAGCTAACCAAATACAAGGGGGATTATTGCTAGTAAATTCGACGCGATGTTTTTGGTGAGGAGGAATCAGGAGATAATCCCCCGCTTGCAGATTAACTTGGCTGCCATCTTCATAACTAATCTCAGCAAATCCCTGTAATAAAATCACCCATTCAAACTCAGATTGATCGTACCATTGACCCCGGGGAGTGGTTTGACCAGTGGAAATAATTCTTTCCAGACGAATAGCCTGACTTTGGTCCAAAATTTCCAGAATTTCTCGGTCGGGAATTAGTTCAGGTAAATCAAAAATTGAAGCTGCTATCATTAGTTATTATTCCTTTCTGGATGAAAATCTTTAATCACCGTCGGTATTGCTGTTAAAATTTTCTCAACGATATCAGTAGGTCTATCTAGGTCAGAAACAATAATCCGAAGATCTGCTTCTGCATAAAGTCCTCGTCTTTGTTCTAATAATAATTCCAGTTTACTTTCTAAATCAGTGGACTGAAGCAAGGGACGAGAGGTATCTTTTTTTAAACGTTTAACCAAGACTTCGAGAGGAACATCTAACCAAATCATTAAACCGTGACGAAGATAACTCCAATTCATCGGTTTTAAAACCATCCCTCCCCCGGTGGCAATCACAGTTTTAGTCAGAGAGGATAATTCGGCTAAAACTTGGGTTTCTAACTCCCGAAAAGTCGCTTCTCCCTCGTCGGCAAAAATTTCCCTGATTTTCTTTCCCGCGACCCTTTCTATTAATATATCTGTATCAAAAAAACGATATTGTAACCGTCGGGAAAGCAACTCTCCCAGGGTGGATTTGCCAGATCCCATCATTCCTAGCAAAAAAACACTTAATCCCCGTAAGGAGTTAAAATCCGTTGAATTGTCCATAGTTAAAATTTAGCCGAATGTAGTCCTCGCTACTCAGGGACGATGTTTTGATAAGCATTTGGGAGTAAAAACCGCGAGATGAAATCAGAAAATCTTCTCAGAACCCCCATTGACACCGACATCGTGTCAGAATCTGGATAACCATGATACCATCTTGGTAATTCATCGACAAAATCAGCTTGATTAATTTAATCAAGTGGTGTGAGGAGTGTGAACACAGGAGTCTAAAATTCATGTCCAATCAACCAGCAAACTTTCCGGGTAACAGAAATCAACTCAAACCGATTAAAGTCGGGGTTATCGGGGTCGGTAACATGGGACAACACCATAGTCGCATCCTGAGTTTATTAAAAGACGTGGAATTCGTCGGGGTGGCCGATGTCAACGTCGAAAAGGGTCTGGAAACTGCCAGTAAATACCGAGTCCGTTTTTTTGAAAATTATTTAGATCTCTTACCCAGGGTAGATGCGGTTTGTATCGCTGTCCCCACGCGGTTACACCATCGAGTCGGGATGGACTGTCTGCAAGCGGGAGTACATACCTTGATCGAGAAACCGATCGCTGCTAGTATTAGTGAAGCGGAATCTTTAGTCAATGCGGCAGCCGATCACGATTGTATTCTGCAAGTGGGTCATATCGAGCGTTTTAATCCCGCTTTTCAAGAGTTATCGAAGGTCTTGAAAACCGAGGAGATTTTAGCGATTGAATCCCATCGCATGAGTCCCTATTCCCAACGCGCTAATGATGTGTCGGTGGTGTTAGATTTAATGATCCACGATATAGATTTAATTTTAGAATTAGTCTCGGCTCCCGTGGTGAAATTAACCGCTAGTGGTAGTCGCGCTGCCACTGATTCCGGTTATCTCGATTATGTCACTGCAACCCTTGGTTTTAGTAATGGAGTAGTGGCTAATTTAACCGCTAGTAAGGTGACTCATCGCAAGATTCGCCGTTTAGCGGCCCACTGTAAAAATTCTCTCACGGAAGCGGATTTTCTCAATAATGAAATTCTCATTCACCGGCAAACCACCGCTAACTATAGCACCGATTACGGTCAAGTTCTCTACCGTCAAGATGGTTTAATTGAAAAAGTTTATACCAGTAATATTGAACCCCTACACGCGGAATTAGAACATTTTGTTCATTGTGTGCGCGGTGGGGACCAACCTTCTGTCGGTGGGGAACAAGCTTTAAAAGCTTTACGATTAGCTAGTTTAATCGAACAAATTGCCCTTGATGGTCGCGTTTGGCAACAATCGGACTGGAATTATCAATATCTTAATTCTCCCGTGATTACTGCTTCTTAATTGTTTCTACCCCGATTCTTTAAATGAGAGAATTGGGGTGAGGAACCAAAATTAGTTATTTTGAGAACTTTCCAAACATTTTTCTGAGGATTTTTTTCCACACCATTGACTTTCACAGGGAACTCCATCACCGTCTCCATCCATTTTGACATTGGGGCAATTTCTCAAGAAAAAAGTCGCTTCTGCACAGGAGGTCATCTGGGAACAGTGAGTTCTACCATCGCACCGAAACTGTGGAGAAGGACTAGGTTTTTTCTGGGGAGTGGGACGATTATTGTTGTTAGCTACGGCTAAATTATTGAGGGTTTGATTGCCAGAAATTGGTGATTTTATTGATATTTGTTCGCTCAGAAAAGACAGAATTAAAATAACAAGTACTTTTTTCATAAAATGCTTGCCTGATTCTCTGCTCTTATCATAGTAGCAGATAGGAGACAGGATAATAAATCAGAGTTATTCCCAGGTAAACGTTTGGGGGGGGGTCAAGCAGCCAGTGGCACTGACTCTTCCGATTATTTGTTAGTATATGCAGAAAAACACCATGAAAATTAGCCCTAACGGACAAATCACTATTCCCCCTGATATTCAAGAAAAGCTTGGGTTGTTACCCGGTACAGAAATCCAGCTGGAAGTGATTGGGGATATCTTGCAAATTCGCAAGCCTAGAACCCTAAGCCGGGGAAAGCAACTGATTGCCGCTATCCGTGGCAAAGCAACTAGCCGTCTAACAACCAACGACATCATGCAAGCGACCCGTGACTCATGACCGACATTCTGGTAGATAGCAACGTCATTCTTGATGTTGTAACCGAAGACCCGCAATGGTTTGAGTGGTCGGCTCAAATGCTCACAAACTATGCGGAGCAAGGAAATTTAGTGATTAACCCAATTATTTATGCAGAAATCTCAATCGGGTTTAATCAACCCGAGGAGGTAGAAGCAGCCCTACCAGAAGACTTCTTTCGCCGAGATTCTTTACCCTATGCTGCAGCTTTTTTAGCAGGACAAAGCTTTTTGGAATATCGTCGTCGTGGAGGTGAGCGACGTTCTCCCTTACCGGATTTCTACATCGGCGCTCACGCTGCTGTCACTGCCATGCCCCTACTAACGAGAGATGTCAACCGCTACCGAACTTACTTTCCCTCAGTCTTGCTGATTACACCTTAGACAATTCGGTTAAATAATTGGTTATTTTTTCTTGCTCATGCAAACAGTACAAAATTGTTGCATAAACTTGTTCTAAGCTCAAAGATGAGTAAGTTTTAGCAATTTCTTCAGGTGTTTTAAGTAGGGAGGCACAATTATTTGTAGGATGGGTTAGCGGTAGCGTAACCCATGCGGGCGTTGGTTTTCATGCTTCAACCGTTCGGCTGAGCTCACGGCCGAAGCCCAACCTACGTTCTGAATTTAAAAAATAAGCTTGCCTACATATCTAAGTTATTCCCTGTTTCCTATTCCCTGTATTTAGAGTAAAATTTCCCTGTGTTGAATTGCTAATTTATGGGCGGGAAAACCTTCGTACTCGGCTAAAGTTTTCGTGGTTTCTTTTAACTTTTCAAAGCCTTCAGGGGTGACATAAGCCAAAGTGGAGCGCTTGAGAAAATCATAAACCGAAACCGCCGAATAGGAACGGGCAAAACTTCCTGTCGGCAGCACAGCATTGACTCCGATGGCGTAGGTAGCCATAGAGGAAGGAGTATGATTTCCCAAGAGAATTTCGCCAGCATTTTTAATCTTGCCCAGAATGGCAAAAGGATTACTAACTAAAACCTCTAGATGTTCTGGGGCGTACTCATTGACAAAATCGAGGGATTGCTGCAAACTATCGGTTAAAATTATGCCCCCATAGGCGGCTAAACCCGCCTCACAGAATTCCCGTCGCCAATCCGGGAGTTTTTGCAGGTATTCCTGTGCATATTCACTAGCAGAGATCGCCAAATCTTCACAGTGGGTGACTAATAAAGCCGCCGAATCCGCCCCGTGTTCCGCTTCAATTAATAAATCCAAGGCCGCTAAACGGGCATCGGTGGACTCATCGGCCAAAACTATCGACTCACTTGGACCTGCCGGCAAACCCACATCCACAGTACCGAACAGTAACCGCTTGGCCGCCGCCCCATAGACGCTGCACGGACCGGTAATTTTGTCAACCCTTTTAATATTTTTTGTTCCCAAAGCCAAAGCGGCGATCGCTTGTACGCCCCCTAACTTATAAATTTCTCTGACTCCAGCCATGCGTGCCGCCACCAGAGAAACCGGCTCCACGTTGCCCTGTTTATCGGGGGGAGTGCAAACCACCACTCTTTCCACTCCTGCCACCATTGCCGGGATGGCTAACATTAACATCATCGAGGGAAAAGCACCGCGGCCCCGGGGAACGTATAAACCCACATTGGGGATAGGAGAGATTTTTTCGCCGGCAAAGACACCTGGTTCAATTTCTGCCAGTAGTGTTTCTTCCGGCATTTGGCGACGATGTACCTCTTGAATATTCCGGAAAGCCTGTTGAATGGCAGTTTTTACTTCCGGTTCAATTAACTGAAAAGCCTGCTCAAATTCTGCCTCGCTGACTTTGATATTTTCTACCGTCGCACCTTCGTAGTCAAAACGCCGCACATAGTCCACAACGCCGGCATCCCCCCGCTCGCGGATGGTTTCTATCACCGTTTGAGCGACTTTGAGGGCGTTATCAATATCTAACTCGGCTCTTTTCTGAAGTTTTGCCCGTTCCGCGCTACTTAATTGCGAAAGTTTTAATATTCTAACCACTATTGCTGCTCCTACTGCCCCCCGTCCTCTCAAGAATAACGGGGAATCTGATCTTTCTTTTATTGTAACCTTTGGGGGAGTGCCGGCTTTTCAGTGATCAGTAAACAGTAACCAGTAATTTGTTAAGCTAAAAGCTTTATTGCCAGATTCTTTCTCTTGCCTCTTGCCTCTTGCCCCCTGCCTCCTTGGGTATAATGCAGATCATGTTTAAGCTCTCTTGCTGTTCTGTAAATGCGATCGCTCTTAGTTTATTATGGGGGGCGAGTGGTGCTGTGTGGGCAGAAACGGATTTAGACCTAGATCCGAAAATTCGGCAAGAAAGCCCGGTTTTAGAGCGTTGGTTAGAAAAAATACCCGATATCGCCGAAGATATTCGCCGCGATCCTAGTTTTCGCACTCGTATCCGTTTAGGATATGCAGAGTTTCCTTCTAGCGATAATTCCAGTGGCGTGATTTTGGGGGTAGAAGATGTGTTTTTCGGTCAAACCAGTTTAACCCTAAGCGGCGATTATCAGACGGCTTTTAACGGCAAAAGGACGGCAATAGGAGGAAATTTACAATACTATCTCCTCCCTTTGGGTGATTATGTCAATCTAGCTCCCATGGTGGGCTATCGTTACATTCAAACAGGAAATTACAGCACCGATGGGCTTAACTTAGGATTAAAGCTCAAATTAGCCCTTTCTCGCACGGGAGCCGCAGATATCACCGTTAGTCAGAGTTTTATCTCCCCCGGTGGTGATAACGAGGTGGGATTAACTACTCTTTCTCTTGGTTATGCGATTACCTCTAATTTACGTTTAGCTGCCGATATTCAAGCCCAAAATTCCCGCGCTCGTAAAGATAGCTCCGTGGGAATTTTACTAGAATGGCTGCCCTAATTAGGTTCGTGGGGGCAGCTTGTGGGGTGTAGGGTTTTACCGATTTTTGGGACGTTTGGCAAAGCTGGGTAAAAAAAGGAATTGGGAGAAAAAATTTTAATTCTGCGTCAAGGATTGTGCAAGGAGACTGGGCAACATTTTGGCATTCTGCTCAAATGCCCCTATCATGAGGTTGACTTTACTACCGATCGAGTTTAAAACTTATATAATCGTGGGTTTGAGGAGTGAAAAAAGTGAAAAAAGTTAATTTTAACGGCCAACCTTTCCATTTTATCGGTATTGGCGGCATTGGGATGTCAGCCCTCGCTTATATCTTAGCCAAACGCAATTTACCCGTGTCTGGCTCCGATTTACGTCCTACTCATATCACCCAACGGCTACAGGGAGCGGGAGCGCAGATTTTCCACCGTCAAGAGGCAAATAATTTAGCTTTATTTCATTCTCCTGGCCTTCAAAACAGTAGCCAAACAGTTCCGCAAGTAATCTGCTCCACGGCGATTAATGACCATAACAAGGAATATCAAGCGGCCAGAGACTTAGGATACCCAATTTTTCACCGTAGCGACGTTTTAGCGGCTTTAATCGCTGATTATGACAGTATAGCCGTTGCTGGAACCCACGGCAAAACCACCACTAGCAGCTTAATCGGTTACGTTTTGTTAGAAGCGGGATTAGACCCCACGATCATTGTCGGTGGTGAGGTGGACGCTTGGGAAGGTAACGCTCGTCTTGGTCAAGGTCGTTTTTTAGTGGCAGAGGCCGATGAGTCCGATGGTTCCCTAACCAAGCACGCCCCGAAAATCGGCGTAATCACTAATATTGAGCTAGATCACCCGGATCATTACCATAATTTAAGCGAAGTTATCGATACTTTCCATGAATTCGCCCATCAGTGCCAGATTTTAGTCGCTTGTTTAGATTGTGACACGATCGCCGAGCATTTCCGTCCCACGATTAGTTATAGTCTCGATCCCGAAAAAGGTGCGGATTACACCGTCAGCGAGATTATCTATGAACAGGGAATGATGAAAGCTTCCGTCTGGGAAAAAGGCAGTTATTTGGGACAAATGGAAGTGAAAATCCCCGGGCAACATAATATTAGTAATGCTTTGGCAGTGGTGGCCATCGGACGTTATCTCGGTTTAGAATTTGCCGTTATTGCCGATGCGATCGCTACTTTTGCCGGGGCAAAACGCCGTTTTGAACACAAGGGAGAGGCAAACGGCATTACTTTTATCGATGATTATGCCCACCATCCTAGCGAATTGTTAGCCACTTTAGCGGCGGCAAAATTGAAGGTAGAAGGCAAACAGTACCAACGTTCGATCGCTATTTTCCAACCCCATCGCTACAGTCGCACCACTGCCTTTTTGGAGGAATTCGGCTCCGCTTTCAGTTCCGCCGATGTGGTAGTCTTAACGGATATTTATAGTGCCGGGGAAGTGAATATCAATCACGTCACTGGGCAGCAAGTGGCTGAACAGGTGAGAAAACACCATAAAAACGCCTACTATCACCCCGAATTGAGTTCTTTAGGTCAATTCCTGCTAGAAATTCTCCAACCAGGGGATCTGGCTCTGTTCCTCGGCGCTGGCAATCTCAATCAAGTTATCCCCGAAATGCTCTCTCATTACCGCGAACAATTAGCAGTTAGAGTATAGGATTCAGTTATCAGTTATCAGTTATCAGTTATCAGTTATTATGTTTACTGATTACTGATTACTGTTCACTGAAAATGCTCCCCAACCCCTAAAACCCTATGATTAAATCCTCTGTTTCTCTAGCTGATTTCACTTCCTACCGGGTGGGGGGAAGAGCGCAATGGTATGCCGAACCAGTTAATCTAGAGGAATTAAGAGAAGTGTTCGCTTGGTGGCGATCGCAAGATTTACCCTTGACTGTTTTGGGGGCTGGTTCAAATTTACTAATCAGCGATCGAGGTTTACCCGGACTTGTCCTCAATACTCGCCATCTGCGATCGAGTTGTTTTGATGCCGAAACTGCTACGATTACAGCAGCGGCGGGGGAACCCCTGCCAAAAATAGCTTGGAGAGCGGCAAAAAGGGGCTGGAGGGGCCTAGAATGGGCGGTGGGTATCCCCGGTACGGTGGGGGGTGCTGTGGTGATGAATGCGGGCGCACATACCTCCTGTGTGGCGGATCGATTAGTGCGGGCGCTGGTATTAAATCCCGATGGTCAGTTAGAAACTTTAAGCAAAGAAGATTTAAATTATAGTTATCGCAGTTCTTCTCTGCAAGGGAATCAACGTTTAGTTGTCGAAGCCACATTTCAGTTAGAAGCTACCGATAATTGCGAGGAAATAATGGCAATTACTACCCATAATTTACGCCATCGCAAAAATACCCAACCCTATGATCGTCCTAGTTGTGGTAGTGTTTTCCGCAATCCTAAACCGCAATTTGCCGGGGCTTTAATTGAGGAAATGGGATTAAAAGGTTATCAAATTGGTGGGGCGCAAGTATCAGAATTACACGCTAATTTTATCCTGAATATTGGTTCAGCAAAAGCCTCGGATATTCTGCGTTTAATTCGTCATGTGCAGGAACAAGTGTTCGATCGCTGGTCCCTCTGGTTAGAACCAGAGGTGAAAGTTTTAGGGGAATTTGACGGGATTTAACTATTTTTCTCGATAACGGTTGAACTCAGCCGCGATGGGCTGGAGTGCGACGGCAAATATTTTTATAATCCTCTAGAACTGCAATCTGAATAATTGCCTCACGATTAGCATTGACGTTGCCTATAATCATTGAAATAAATTTGCCCCAATCAAACCGACTCGATGAACTGCTCGATGTCCGATTCTTACGAACCAAATTTGAGCATCGGTCAATCGGGCTAAAAGTTGATCGAAAGCTGTGAGGCTGTCTTTTGCCACTTCAAAAACCCCTGTTTCAATGTTGATTGCTACAATCTTCCCATGATTGCCCTCCTCGACTTGGGGGCGCACCTGAGATTGATAAATATCATTAAAATCTATTGGTGGAGCGGTAGGAGCCACATTAGGGAACGCACCCTACAAGATTGCGATCATACTAACAGTGGGAGCAGTGTAACGGTCTAGTTATGCCGTCTTCGCTTGTGAGGTTAACTTAAGCAGTTCATTAAGCTTATTTTTTAAGTTTTGGGATACCATAAGCGGATTGTAGACTTCTCCTGCGTAGGGTTGCCAAACATAACTAGAACTAAAGGGGCGCAATACTGGCAATATTCCTAGCTCTTGTTCGAGTGGTTTTGCTAAAACCAGTCCTGGGATAGATAAGTTAGATGATTCTTCGATAAGCTCGCTGTAAGTTCTAAATTCATCGACTTCAACACCAACCAGTGCATAACGGAATGGGGGAGCAAATCGTAGGGACTGATATAGTAAGATACCTAACTCTGTCATTGAATATGCACTTTCAGGGCTGTCTATTCCCACTTCGCTAAGATTACTTGGTGAAACACGACACCACCAATTTTCTTCTATGTCTTGGAATATATCTGTGTGACACTGGCAATGGCGACCAGTTGACAGCAACCATGATATTCCCTCAAAATGCTGAGCAAATTTATGGGCGTTGCTCTCATCCGAACCACATTCTGCCGATAGACTAAATATCCATGCCATTTTGATAGCCTCCCATTGTGTGTATGCCACTAATCAACCTTTTCCCAATATTTTTGGGTGTTTGCCAATGCTGCCTCGTACTTTTCTAGAGCCATTGTAACTCTTGGCATGATGCTAACGTGAGTTGGGCTATCTTGGACAGCCTGTAAATCCCCTGTGATATGGCTATCGTCAATTTGCCATAAAGGGTCTTTGCCAGTTCCACCAAAACTGGCAGGTTTGCGAAATGCTGGTAAACCTTCAATGGATAGGGCAACAGACATTCCCTTTGTGTCCTTAATGGCAACCGTTACAAGATCGCCATGCAACTGACGCTGTGGCTCTGGTAACAAATAGCTTTGTTCATCTAGGCAACCTACTGGCATTTGCTGAATGTTTATATCGATATTAGGTCTAACCCCTAATAATCTGGCACTACGACCAATTTTGGGTCTGTCGTTTTGCTCTGCCATGCCACGATAGTAGAGTTTCGCCATCACCCACTACTTGTATTTTACCTTTAGCTTCATTGTACCTGAAGCACCGACAATAAACTCAATTGGGACACCATCAACGTCTGAAGATAGACCAACACCAGCTTTCCGAGACATTGTAATCTCTATTTCATCAACACCATTTTCTTTTCCTGCTCGAATAATGTCGATCGCTACTTTTCTTTGTTCTGCAATCTCTTTTTCGTTAGCACCTGATGTAAGAAGGGAAATACCGTCCAAAACAAGTGCTACTGGAAGCGCCAAAGGCACCATTGCAAGCTAACTATTCTGCGACAAGAAGGTAAGCGCTTTATGCCGTTTTTCTGGCGTTGTGATGTCAAACTCGTTGGATTCACTCATACTCATTGGCTGGGTTCTATATAGCTATCGATTAACGAAGTGTTGGAATACAAACACAGAATATCACGCCCAAAAGCGTGTTAGCCAGATTAGCCTACTGCTAGTGGAGCGGTAGGAGCCACATTAGGGAACGCACCCTACGCGATCGGCGATCTGCTATGCAGTGCCTTCGGCATCGCACTGGGGTGTTGAGTCCGTCGGCTGCAAACCCTGGTTAGACAACTGATAGCCGTTTGACTTTGATATTGCCAATTGTCTGCTCTGCTTGCCATAGATCGTATTGCATTTGCTGATTGAGCCAACTTTCAGGAGATGTATCGAAAGCTTTCCCTAAGCGAATTGCCATTTCGGGGCTAATACCTGCCCTACCATTTAAGATGGCAGATAGGGTTTTTCGACTTACACCCAATGCTTCAGCAGCCTCAGTCACAGTCAGATTCAAAGGTTCGAGACAAAGTTCTTTAAGAACTTCACCAGGATGTGGTGGATTATGCATTTTCATCAGTGGTAGTCCTCAAGATCGACATCACAAGCATCAACACCGTCAAAGGTGAAAGTGATCCGCCAGTTTCCAGATACTCTCACCGTCCAGGTTCCTTTACGTTGCCCTGCCAGTTGATGAAGTACCAACCCGGGTAAGTTCATGTCTTGCGGTGAAGTTGCAGCACTGAGACGAGCCAGAATCAGCCGAATTCGTTGGGCATGATTTGCCTGAATGCCTCGGGTGGTTCCCGACTCAAAGAACTGCTCTAGTCCTCGATGCTTGAAACTGACTATCATCCATTAAGTGTAACCCATAACGTTACTGGTTACAACCCAACGATAAAAAAATAACGCCTACTATTTTTAATATATCTCGTGGGTGGTGCGTTACGACTACTGGACTATTGATTATACGGAAACTTTCCGTATATCACGCCCAAAAGCGTGTTAGCCAGATTAGCCTACTGCTAGTGGAGCGGTAGGAGCCACATTAGGGAACGCACCCTACAAGATCGGCGATCACACTGATTAGCTTTCGTCGGTCGGAGTGCATTGGGGTTGTTATGCCGTGTCACCAACAGATATGATGCGCCAATCACCTTATGGAATAAACAACCGACCAGCCCCCATATAGTCTTGGATATCGATCACAATTTCTACAAGCCTTTCAACGCAGCGTTCTCGATAGTCAGATTCATTGACCCTATCCGGATCGCCAATCGTAATGATCGGAAATGAAGTCGGTTGATTTTCTTCACGCATTACTTGTTCCAACGAGTCTTCACCCTTCGCATTCCGGTTTGCTGTAAGTAAGAGCATCCCGTTGGTTTGGGCAAATCTCCAAACTACTCGATCATTGCTGTCTGCGGGTAAGCCAACGTCTTCAAATGTCCTCAACCGAATTAGAGCGAGATCTAATAACCCGCTAACAACAAGACTTCCAGAGATCAGAATTGCCTGCCGATTCAAGTTGTAATCAGCCAGAACAATCATTGCTTCTTCGCTTCCCGCTTTGCTCTCCGTTCCTGAAGTTTAGCTCTAACCGCTTCATAGCCTGGACGAGGAGGAGTAGCAGCGATCCGAGCAAAACGTTCGCGATTCCTCTCTTCCCAAAATTGTTTAGTTTCTGCGGCAGTCTTTAAAATCTCCTGATACTCTGCTTCCACTTCTGTTCGATGTGTTTCAATGTAGGAAAGGGCAGCATGAATCTGAGCATCTGTAAGATTGAAGGCATCACGAATAAACTTGGGTGGATACTGAGCTTTGAGATAATCCATTACGTCATACAGAGTAATACGAGTATCCGCAATTGTAAGCCCTCGCTCTGTGCGGATTATAGCTGTTTGTCCATTCGATGCCAGTGCCATAGCAGTCTTAGCTTTTAATCATTTAATTCCATAGTAGCGCACAAAAAAAGCAAGGGGAACCAACGCCCCCTAACGACTGATTCACAAAATCCTTAATCCTCAACCCAGACCTTCAAAATGTATTTCAGCCTCGTTCCTGCATCTAGCCAGTAGTGAACTCCAACATCTGGCAGTTCAGTATCATTTGTGTGAGCGTCACCCCGTCCTATGCCATCATCAAAGGGAGTAATACGGTGTTTGGAAACCTCTTTGTGGAATTCCACCCGTGTTATTCTTGCTCCGGTGCAAGGAAATTTATCGTCTCCTCGCTTGCCAAGCATACCAGATTCGTAAGTTCTCGAAACATCAACTGCTAGTCATTCAGCCATAATAAACCTCCTTTTTTGCTGTAACTTTTCCGTATATCACGCCCAAAAGCGTGTTATCCAGATTAGCCTACTGCTAGTGGAGCGGTAGGAGCCACATTAGGGAACGCACCCTACAAGATTGCGATCATACTGACAGTGGGAGCAGTCTAACGGTGGAGTTATACGCCGTTGGAAGCAGGTCTTCGATCATTACACTTGAATGATATCAAAGCTTTCTTTGTTTGTAATCCGATAAAACAGGAAATCTGAATCGATTGTGA
Source organism: Microcystis sp. (assembly GCF_048564745.1). Classification (NCBI taxonomy): domain Bacteria; kingdom Bacillati; phylum Cyanobacteriota; class Cyanophyceae; order Chroococcales; family Microcystaceae; genus Microcystis; species Microcystis sp. Next base: position 32,497 of record NZ_JBLZRT010000030.1, on the reverse strand, counting down.
GAATTTGCCGATATCCTGTCTTTTCAGCTACCAAGACCAGGGTTGCATCCGCCAAGTCCATGGGGCGATCACGGTATTGCTCCATCAATGCCAACAAACGACTGTAATCACTTTCCTGAATATCGTAAACCACCAGCAGTTTGTCTAAAAGAAGCTGTCCCAGTTGTTTTTGCATTTGCCAACCACCCCGATGCAGCGCAAGGTACATGGCTTCGGTCAGGCATGACCAAGTTGTTAAAAGGGGCGTTTCTAATCGGAGGACTGCGTTTTTATAGGCGTTATGCTGAGACTGAGTTCGATCTACAAGACAAAGTAGGACTCCGGCATCGCACAGGATCATAGTTCTAGTCCTTGTTGCCGATATTTTTTGAGCAGGAGTTGCTGATAGTTGCTGACTGGTTGAAGTGGCGTTACGTCTAAATGATCCACCGTCTCAAACCATTGTGACCATCTCTCGACAATTTTTTCAGCAGTTTGGCTGGTATCAGGTTTAGCTTGATGTTTGTGGATAATACAATCAATGAAGTCACTCACCTCTTGCAAGAGTGGCTCGGAGAGTTGGTGCAATTTGGCGATCGCAGTATCACGAGTTGTCATAGGAACTCCTCTATACAGTTTTCTTTATTGTGAGCGTAACGTTAATCGCGTTTAGTTCCTAAGCTATCACGATTTTAAATTGCTGGTTGATAGGAGAGAACAGTACAGGGATTGCCGGGGATTTAGCTAAACGGAAACTTTCCGTATATCACGCCCAAAAGCGTGTTAGCCAGATTAGCCTACTGCTAGTGGAGCGGTAGGAGCCACATTAGGGAACGCACCCTACGGCTAACGGCTGGCGGCTCACCGGACGGCGATGATTTTTTGCATTATAACCAATAGAGTAACGATCCGTTCCGAGTGCAGCCGCTTGTTAGACAGAATTACTGCGGTCATCTGCATTACTGCGGTCATCTGCACCTGCCATCGTTGAGGATTCAACTTCGCGTCGATATGTGCGATTAGAATCTGGATCAAACTCTTCAGTGAGTTCCCTTGAGTGAGAGTACTTTGGTCTTGACTGATATGAGAAGAATGCCCAAACACTTGATGTCCCCATAATAACAGCCCCTAAGCCTTTAGCGGAAAGGTTAAAATCACCTATTTTCACTACAGTCTCATCTTGACCTTTGACACCATTGAGGAGAACAATGAGACCAACGATAAGACTTAATATGCCTCCGCAAGCAAGGACAATGGCAAATCGCGTCTTAGCATTAATGTAGGCTATATCAATAGCTGTTCTATCGGTAGGCATTGCTTCCCTCAATAAATCTAGTGGTTTGTTATTGTCGAAACAAATATCAGCACGTTGCTTAGGATGCCATCGCTCATGATATTCATCAATTTCTCTTGCAATTTTATCGTTTTGATTAGTCAATTTAACTGAAGCAGTAATGTAAACTAATAAATCATAACTTTCATTCAACTGAGATAGTATTTCTAGCGCACAAATTCCTTCTACAATAAGAGGTCGATTCTGTAAAGCTTGCTTTAGAAGCTCGTATCTAATGCTAGGTAGATATGTTCCCTGATTTGGAATTAGATAGCTGTCTAAAGATACTACAGATGTATCAAGCAATTTAGAAACTAATGATGCAATAGTAGACTTACCTGTGCCAGAGTAGCCATCAATAACAATGAAACTCGACTTTCTCAAGCGAATCTCATCTGCTAAGGATTGTGGGTCTGATAGTTTCTGCACTTAATCCTTACTAACTCAAAGCGATCGCCAGAACTTTTCCGTATATCGCGCCCAAAAGCGTGTTAGCCAGATTAGCCTACTGCTAGTGGAGCAGTAGGAGCCACATTAGGGAACGCACCCCACGGCGATGGCTACCACACCAATTATATACTAGACGGATTTTTTCCATACAACACCCCAAATACGGATTTTCTGGCTCTTCGTTACTTGTTATGGTTCGATAGGGTGGCATAAATAAACTAAATCCTTATCTGGCAAGAGATTTAATTGATTAGTTCGCTCTAGATCAAAAACAATTGACAAAAATCGCCAAACGTCTTTCTCTATAAGGGTTCCGTCCCTTATAACCCCCGTACATTGCATAACACAAACCGAAGAACCCATTTCGTTGCCGTGCCTAGAATTTTATTGTCTAGTACAGGCCCGCTATTATGGCACGAACGATTTAACTTGACTAGGAATGGATAAAGGCAAATAATCAATTAATCGATCGAGATCAAGACTCAATGTCTGATAACTTGTTATTGGTGGGGTAGGGAATCACCTAAGTCACCCTGTTGAATTATTGATTGTCATTAAAAATGTTTAAGCGATCGCTTTTCTTGCCCCTGTTAATTTTATCCCTTAGTTGTACGCTGGTTTTTAGTGCTTGTCGTCAACAAACAGCTAATAATCCCCCAGCAACGACCAATAATAATTCAGAAACTTTAAAACTTTTATATTGGCAAGCACCGACGATTTTAAATCCCCATCTCTCCACGGGATTTAAAGACTCAGAAGCGAGTCGCATTACCTTAGAACCTTTGGCTAGTTTCGATGAAAAAGGGGAATTAGTTCCTTTTTTAGCGGCAGAAATTCCTACTATTGAAAATGGGGGAGTTGCCCAGGATGGTAAATCGGTGACATGGAAGCTAAAAAAAGATATTAAATGGTCAGATGGTACTCCTTTTACTGCCAAAGATGTCATCGCTACCTATAATTTTATCACCAATTCAAAAACTGGTTCTACTAGCGCTGGCAATTATGAAATAGTTAAAACTGTGGAAGCGATAGATCCCCATACGGTTAAAATAACTTTTAAGCAAGTTAATCCCGCGTGGTCATTAGTTTTTGTGGGGACAGAAGGGATGATTTTACCAGCACATCTCTATGAAAAGTATAGCAATGAAACGGCACGCCAGGCCCCCGCTAATTTATTACCGGTGGGAACTGGCCCCTATAAAGTGGTAGAATTTAAACCGGGAGATACGGCGGTTTATGAACCAAATTCTTTCTTTCGAGAAGCGGATAAATTGGGTTTTCAAAAAATAGAATTAAAAGGAGGAGGTGATGCCACTTCTGCGGCACGAGCGGTTTTACAGACACAGGAGGCGGATTATGCCTATAATTTGCAAGTAGAGGCTAAGGTTTTAAGTGATTTAGAAAAAGTGGGTCGGGGTCAGTTAATATCTAGTTTCGGTTCTTTGATTGAACGAGTTTTATTTAATTTGAGCGATCCTAATCAAGCTACTCCTGAAGGTGAGAGGTCTAGTATTAAGTTTCCCCATCCTTTTTTGAGTGATGTAAAAGTAAGAGAAGCTTTATCTTTAGCCGTTGATAGAGATACTATTGCCACGCAGCTTTATGGTATTACTGGGAAAACAACTCCTAATTTTATTGTGATGCCATCGGAATATAATTCGCCCAATACTAGCTATGAATTTAATCTAGAAAAGGCTAATAAATTACTAGATGATGCGGGATGGAAAGATAGTAATGGTGATGGCACTAGGGATAAAAATGGGGTAGAAATGAAATTAGTTTTTCAAACCACTGTCAATCCTCTCCGTCAGAAAACCCAAGAAATTATCAAACAAAGTTTACAAGCGATCGGGGTAGGAGTAGAATTAAAAACTGTTGATGCCAGTATTTTCTTTTCTAGCGATCCTGCTAACGATGACACGGTAGAAAAGTTTTATGCTGACCTACAAATGTACACTACTGGTAATAATAGTCCCGATCCAAAAGCCTATTTTAAAACCTTTACCTGTAGCGAAATTCCCCAAAAAGCTGATGGTTGGGCCGGGGATAATTATGCTCGTTATTGTAATCCTGAATACGATAAATTATGGCAAGCTTTTAGTCAAGAATTAAACCCAGAAAAACGGAGAGAAATAGCGATTAAAATGAATGATATGTTAATTAATGATTTTGTGATTATTCCCCTAGTTCATCGTGCCGATGTGGTGGCAATTAGCAATAGTTTGTCGGGGTTTAAATTAACTCCCTGGGATAGAAATACTTGGAACATCAAGGACTGGAAGCGTAGTAAATAAATGCTCAAATATTTTCTGAGAAGATTATTATTTTCGATTCCCACTCTTTTAGCCATTAGTATGGTGGTTTTTGGCATTTTGGCCCTAGCACCGGGGGATCCGATGGGGGAATTTGCAGCTAATCCCGCTATCACCGAAGCGGTGCGAGAAAATATTCGCAAAAGTCTCGGATTAGATCAACCGCTTCCCGTGCGTTATGTCAAGTGGTTGTTAGCATTTCTTCAAGGAGATATGGGCTATTCTTTCACCAGTCGCAGCCCAGTTTTTACCCTCATTTGGCAGCGTTTACCCACAACTCTCTGGATTGTCGGTATTGCCTATATGTTCGGGGTTTTAATTGCTTTTCCTTTAGGCGTAATTTCAGCAGTCAAGCGCTATTCTTGGTTAGACAAAATCATCTCTACTTTTTCGATGCTTGGCTTTTCTTTACCCACCTTTGTGACGGGATTATTATTAATTATTATCTTTAGTGTGCAGTTAAACTGGCTACCATCTTTTTATAACAGTACCCTAGAAATCAGTGATTTTAATAGTTTGATCGAGCAGGTTAAACAGTCAATTATGCCCGTAACTGTATTAAGCTTATATCAAGGGGCGATGTTGATGCGTTTTGTGCGTTCTTCCGTAACTGAAGAAATTCACCAAGAGTACGTTAAAACTGCCTTAGCCAAGGGACTAACTAATTTTTCTGTCCTCACTAAGCACATAGTTCGCAATGCTTTAATCCCCGTTGTCACCCTGATTGCTCTTGATATTCCCTCAATTTTTACCGGTGCTTTAGTCACAGAACAAGTGTTTCGTGTGCCGGGTATCGGTGCTTTATTAATTGATTCTATTTCCCGCAGTGATACCCCCGTAGTGATGGCGATTACCTTTATCTATGGGATTTTAATTGTTATCTTTAACTTAATTGCCGATTTAACCTATAGTTGGCTCGATCCGCGAGTCAGATATTAACTATGAACATCACAAAATCCTTACACACGGCGATTTTAGTCACGGAGCTAGAAAAAGCTGTTAACTTTTACGAAAATGTTCTAGGATTGACTAGAATCGATCGCCCTTTTCAATACGATGGGGTTTGGTATCAAGTGGGAGATTATCAAATTCATTTAATTGTCGATACCAATTATCAAAACTACCGTCCCAATCCCCAAAAATGGGGACGCAATCCTCATATTGCCTTCGCTATTGATGATGTGACAGCCATGGGTAACTATCTAGAAAGTCAAGGTTATACAATTCAAATGAGTGCCTCGGGTAGAAAGGCATTATTTGTCAGCGATCCCGATGGTAATATCCTAGAAATGAGCCAAATTTAGCCTGAAAAATTCCCCGATATGTTAGACCAATTACAGACTCAACTCTATCACCTTGAACAATACGCCGATCGCTTAGTGACTTCCCAACTAACTCACCTTAGTTTTGTCAGTATTGCCGTGATTTTTCTAGCCGGTTTACTCACCAGTCTTACCCCCTGTATGCTGTCGATGTTGCCGATTACCGTCGCTTATATCGGGGGTTACGAAAATCAAGGTCGTTTAGCGGCTTTTTGGCAGTCCACATGGTTTTCCCTGGGATTAGCCACCACCTTAGCGGGATTGGGACTAATTGCCGCTACTTTAGGAAAAGTCTATGGACAGGTGGGGATCGGTTTACCAATTATCGTCAGTGCGATCGCTATTTTGATGGGGTTAAACCTCTTGGAATTATTACCCCTGCGCTTCCCCTCCCTTGGCGCTACCGATTGGATTACCAGCGATTTTCCCCCGATTTTGCGGTCTTATCTTCTTGGTTTAACATTTGGTTTAATCGCCTCTCCGTGTAGTACGCCAGTTCTGGCAACTTTATTGGCATGGGTGGCAAATACGGGAGATTTAAGCTTAGGAGGGGGATTATTGTTATCCTACACTGCCGGCTATGTTTTACCCCTAATTATCGTCGGTTCTTTTACTGCCTCGCTGAAAAGCTTTCTTTCTCTGCGTCAATGGTCCGGGTGGATTAATCCTGTCAGTGGGGTTTTATTAATCGGTTTTGGAGTTTTTTCTTTATTATCCCGTCTGCTGTGATGGTGGAGAGTTATGATAGATAATTGGCTAGAATTGCAAAACTTTTAACTATGACTATATCGGAAACTTCCTCAAATTTAAAGAATAGACCGCCTCAATGGGGACGTAAATTTATCCAGACTATTGCCGATCTGCGATTAGCAATTATCCTCTTACTTTTAATCGCTATTTTTAGCATTTCTGGGACGGTAATCGAACAGGGTCAATCTCTATCTTTTTACCAAGCTAATTATCCTGAGAAACCCGCTTTATTTGGCTTTCTGACTTGGAAAGTTTTATTACTATTGGGATTAAATCATGTTTATAGCACTTGGTGGTATCTATCATTATTAATTCTCTTTGGTTCCAGTTTAACCGCTTGTACCTTCCGACGACAATTACCCGCTTTAAAAGCGGCCAGAAAATGGCAATTTTATCAACAATCTCGCCAATTTCAAAAACTAGCTTTAAGTGCCGAATTAGAAACCGGTTCCCTAGAATCTCTCACACCTCTATTAGAAAAAAAAGGCTACAAAGTTTTTCTAGAAAATAACAGTCTTTATGCTCGTAAAGGTCTGATTGGTAAAATCGGTCCGATTATCGTTCATGCAGCCATGTTAATTATTTTAGCAGGGTCGATCTGGGGAGCGTTAACGGGGTTTTTCGCTCAAGAAATGGTAGCTAGTGGCGATAGTTTTCAGGTTAAAAATATTATTGAAGCTGGACCCTTATCTAAAAATTCTCTCCCTAAGGATTGGGGGATTAAAGTTAATCGTTTTTGGATTGATTATAGTCCTAAAGGTGACGTAGAACAATTCTATTCTGATTTGTCGGTGATCGATAATCAAGGAGAGGAGATTGATCGCAAAACTATTCAAGTTAACCAACCTTTGCACCATAAAGGGGTGACTTTTTATCAAACCAGTTGGGGGATTGCCGGGGTAAAAGTACAGGTGAATAATAGTCCGATCCTACAGCTACCGATGGCTAGTTTAGACACCAAAGGTAATGGACCAATCTGGGGAACTTGGATTCCGACTAAAACCGATCTTAGTGAGGGAGTTTCTCTTTTAACCAGAGATCTACAAGGTACGGTAATTGTCTATGATGCTAAGGGAGATTTAACCTCTGCGGTACGAGAAGGAATGACGATTCCTATCAATGGAGTTAATCTAAAAATAGTCGAATTAGTGGGCAGTACAGGTTTACAAATTAAGGCAGATCCGGGAGTACCGATTGTCTATTTAGGTTTTGCTTTATTGATGATGGGAGTGGTAATGAGTTACTTTTCCCATTCCCAAATTTGGGCTTTACAATCGGGCGATCGCTTTTATATTGGTGGTAAAACTAATCGCGCTCAAGTCGGTTTTGAACGGGAAATAATTGATACCATTGAAATGTTAAAGTTAAAGTAGAATTGACGTTAATCTGGTGTCGTTTCCCGATAAAAAGTTCTGTTTATCTATCTTTTGCCTTTTGCCTACCCTAACCAAGAACTTAATTTTGTTCAATTACTTATATGCCAGAATTGCCAGAAGTAGAAACGGTGCGTCGCGGGTTAAATCAATTCACCCAGGGCAAAAAAATTATCGGTGGGGAAGTATTATTAAAGCGTACCCTAGCCTATCCTAATTGTGAGGCAACTTTTCTGCAAGGAATTGCTCAGACCACGATTACCAATTGGCAGCGCCGAGGCAAATATCTCCTCGCCAATTTAGATAATGGTAGCAGTATCGGGGTTCATCTGCGTATGACCGGACAATTGCTCTGGGTAAAAGATACCACTCCCCTGCCGATTCATACGCGCTTACGCTTCTTTTTTGCTAATCAGCAAGAATTGCGCTTTGTCGATACCCGCACTTTCGGGAAAATTTGGTGGATTGCCGCCGATAAAACCCCAGAAAGCGTGATTACTGCTCTCAAAAAACTGGGATTGGAACCCTTTGATCGCAATTTTACCCCCGATTACCTCTATAGTCACTGTCAAAAAAGTCGTCGTCCGATTAAAACTTTTCTCCTCGATCAAAATGTGGTGGCAGGAATTGGTAATATCTACGCGGATGAAGTTCTTTTTAAAAGTGGTATCCATCCCCAAACTGCCGCTAATCTTTTGAAAATTGAGCAAATAGACTTATTGACAAAAAACATTATTTCTGTATTAGAAACTGCAATCGCTGAAGGCGGCACCAGTTTTAGCGATTTTCTCCACGTTACGGGAGTTAATGGCAATTATGGCTCGATGGCCTGGGTTTACGGTCGTACTGGCGAAAATTGTCGTCTTTGCGGTGCAACTATTGCCAGAATTAAATTAAGTGGGCGCTCGGCTCATTTTTGTCCCCAATGTCAAGTCTCAACAGTAATTAGTAAACAGTTGTAAGCTGATAGCTAGATTGTCAGGTCACGGAAATCGATGCAAAGTTCACTGAAAAGGATCATCATCGGGGCGAGTTTTTTTCTCGCTACGGTAGTCGGGGCAACTATCGGTTATATGGCCTACGGTTGGAGTTTTCTCGATGCCGTTTATATGGTGATTATCACCATATTTGGGGTAGGTTTCGGGGAAGTTAAACCGATTAACACTCCCAGTCTGAGAGCTTTTACCATGTTAGTTATCGTCTGTGGGACCACCTCGGCCGTTTATGTGGTGGGAGGGTTTTTTCAGATGCTCACCGAGGGAGAAATTAACAAAGCCTTTAGCGATCGCCGGATGAATAAAGAGATGGAATGCTTAGAAAATCACGTCATAATCTGCGGTTTTGGGCGCATAGGACGCATTCTAACGACTAAATTGGCAAAAACCGCCCAATCTTTTATTATCGTCGATAATAACCCCGATCGCATTCGATTAGCTCAGGAAAAAGGTTACATAACTCTTAATGGTAACGCCACCGATGAAAGTATTCTCCAAAAAGCCGGCATCGACAAAGCGCGAGTTTTAGCGACGGTGTTGCCCGATGATGCCTTAAATGTCTTCATCACTTTAACCGCAAGAGAACTCAGTCCGCAACTATACATCATCGCCAGGGGAGAATATCCCAGCACCGAGAAAAAATTAAAACTAGCCGGAGCCGATCAAGTGGTTTTACCTGCTACCATTGGAGCGGAGAGAATGGCTCATTTAATCACCCATCCGGCCGCAATCGATTTTTTACAGGAAGATGAAGGTAGGCGCAATCTTAACGAATTATTAGCCGATATCGACCTGCAATTTGAAGAATACTCGATTTTAAGCGACTCGCCTTTTTTGGGACAACCCATCAGTCAGATGGAAGTGCGGGGACAGGGTGCTTTTATTATCGTCGCTGTCCGTCAATTTGATGGTCGTGTCATCGCCCATCCCGACAATTCCACCATTCTACAGCAAGGCGATACGGTGATTTTATTAGGTCATCGGGGCGATGTTCCCAATTTTGCCCGTCGTTATGCCTTGCGTCGAGAAATGCGCTATCGGGGGTCTTCTTGGTAGGATAGTTACCCAGAAAAAAGTTGAGATTTTCTGGAATTAATTTCGCTACCGATGGAGATAAAACTAACTCACTAATTATCTCCAGGGACAGCTATGAAATTAACCTATCGCGGCATTCCTTACGACAAAAATCCCACTGCCACCGTTGCTTCCAGTCCGATGATTTTAGGCTATCGTGGTGTTCCCTATTTAAAAAACCGTGATGTCGTTCAAACCATTGAGAAACAGGTAGCCGTTACCTATCGCGGTCAAGCCTATCATATCATGCAATCTCTAGCTTCTTTGCCCACGGAAAGACCCTCTTTAAGTTTTTAACTTCTAGTTCATTTTTCAATCAATCTCTTTTAAATATTGTCAATTAATGATCACAGCAATTACCTTAAACGGTTTTTATCTTCCCTCTTGCTACAAGGGGGATTTTTTACTTGTTTTGCCAGCAAGGAATATATCTTCATAGTTAACAAAATTAATTACACATATTTTTCCCTTCCGCAGTTCCGCAGTTCTGGTGTTCCCCCTTTCTGGGGTGTGAATTTAATTTTGTCGAACTGCTGATAGTTATCAGTTTTTTGTAGAATAGGGAGATTGAGAAAACGAATACCTGCCCCTATGACAAGATTTCCTTTGACTGGTCGCTATTCTAGTTTATGCGTCTTGCTCACTTTATTCTGGTTAAGCGGTCAATCTTTACCGGTGCGAGCAGAAAAAATCTATAGTCCCGTCCCCCTCATCCTCAATAAAGAAATTAACGATACTCTCACCGACAAAGATATTCCCACGGGTGAGGGGGGGTTTGCCAGAGATTATACCGTAGATTTGGAAAAGGACGATCAGGTGGCCATCGATCTGAAATCGGAAAACTTTGATGGAGTTTTAATTCTCCTGGCCGACGATGGTTCCACTGTAGCAGAAAATGATGATGGTCCCGATGGTGGCACTAATGCTCTCCTCTTTGCGCGCATTACCGAGTCGGGTAAATATATTATTCGGGTGAGAGCTTTCGGAGAAACCGGTGGGGGAAAATTTACCCTGAAATTAACCCGTTTACGGGCCGTGGAGGGCAAAAATTAGCTAATTATTGTCAAAAAAACCAAGAATAGAGCCTCTGTCCACTCCACCACCGCACCGTAGGTATCGCCGGTGTGACCGCGAAGACGACGATATAACCAGTAACCAGTAAGCAGAGCGAGGGCGATTCCGGCACTAATGGCGATTCTTCCCCAGCTTAGACCACCAAATAGGGCGATTAACCCCCAAATTACTCCCCCACAGTCCCAGGGCAGACAAAAAGCCACTTTATGAAAGGCTCCCTTACCGGTGGGTTTGAGGTAGGGATAAAGAGCGATCGCCATTACTTGCCCCCAACGTCCCCAAATTGGTGCTAAAATTAGAGCTAAGGCTCGATTATCGCTTAAATCAGTCAAAGCGGCGATTTTTAGCAGCAAAACCATGGTCACGGCCATGACTCCAAAGGCCCCGGTAACACTATCGGCCATGACCAATAAACGACGCTGGGGGTCGGTGACAGCTAAACCATCGGCCGTGTCACTAACTCCATCAAGGTGTAGTCCTCCCGTTAGATAAACCCAAACCCCCACAAGGACAACCGCACGAGTCAGGGGTGGCATTCCCAGACCAGCTAGAGTTATATCGAGCAAAACCAAAATTAAACCCAAAAATAAGCCCACTAAGGGAATCCATCGGGCAATTCTACCAAAATCCGGCCAGGCAATCGGAACCGGAATAATCGTGTAAAAAGCGATCGCACCTAAAAATGAGCGAATTTCTTGACAAATGAAGTTAAATATGGTACTCAATCTCCCCAAAATTAGATTCCGGTATGGCAGCTTTTCTCATAAAGATGAAGTATAACTTAATTTTGTATCGGCGACCCTGTGGGATTTTCAAAACATCTGAGAACACCTATAATAATTCGGTATAATACGGTTACTTGTAATTTTATAGGAAGAGTTCTTGCGATCGCTCTATAGGAGAGGAATATACGGAAAGATTTATTAAAAAATGTGTATTTGGCGTGAGATACGGAAAGTTTCTGTATAATATGTAGTTGGCTCAAGGGATGAGGTCGAGTTGAAATAAGAAAGACGATCACAACCTAAAAAAGTCAACACTGTTTGGAGAAAGAAGAAAACATGGATTTTTTGATCGGACAGATTCTGCTTTTTGCAGGGGATTTTGCGCCAGCAGGCTGGGCATTTTGTGACGGATCTAAGCTACCGATATCTGGCTATCAGGCGCTGTACTCCATACTTAGGACCAAATACGGAGGTGATGGATCCAAGAGTTTTGCGTTGCCTAAATTGCCTACTGTCAAGGATGTTGATGGCGACGGAGAATCACGATATATAATTTGTCTGGAGGGTATATATCCATTTCCGGAAAATCCAATTCGGGAAAAATAAATTCAGTGCGATCGCCGATCTTGTAGGGTGCGTTCCCTAATGTGGCTCCTACTGCTCCACCAATAGATTTTGGGGAACACACCATGCAGATTGATTGCAGCTGTGAGTCTAAGTGCGATGCCAAAGGCACTACGTGGCAGTACGCTGATCCTGTCGGTTGGGTTGGCGGCTGTTACCCAACACCCTCAAAACCAAGATTAAATAAGGTAGGATAGAGAGCGAAAAGATATTCTAGGTTGCCGTTAATGGAAGCGTCTATATTGAAACAAGTATTTTTGGGCATTTAACCGCCAGACCCACTGACAATCTGATCGTTGCTGCTAATATCAAGATCACCCAAGATTGGTGGAACGAACATAGTAGCTCATTTACGCTTTACGCATCAGAGATCGTTGAAGATGAGGCAGCTAAGGGAGATCCGATAATCGCCGCTCAACGGTTAAACTTGTTACAATCCCTAATGCTTCTCGAACTTACAGAAGATGCGTTTGAACTTTCGCAAGCGTTTCTGACTCAAAGCAATCTGCCCCTAAAGGCATCTAACGACGCTTTACATATGGCATTAGCAACCGTCTATAACTTAGATTATTTGCTAACATGGAACTGCAAGCACATGGCAAATGCCCAAATTCAGCGTAAGCTGGCTCAGATTAGTTCTGATCTCGGATATATATTGCCAGTTATTTGCACTCCTTATGAGCTTATTGGATATAACCTAGAGGTTTAGTCATGTATAAAAATGAAATTCTCGATGAAATTCACAAGTATAGAGAAGAATACGCTCAATCGTTTCAATATGACTTAAGAGCTATTTTTAATGACTTAAAGCAGAAGCAACTGGCTCATAAAGATAGATTAGTTAGGTTGCCAATTAAGCGAGCGTCTAATAAATCACTGCACCCGACCGCCGGCTAAAGCATTCAATGGAACCGCTAAATCTATAGTGCGATGGCGAAGGCACTGCGTAGCAGTACGCTATCTCCCTAGGGTGCGTTCCCTAATGTGGTTCCTACTGATCCAGCGATCGATTTTGGGGAACGCACCATGCACATTAATTGCAGCTGTGGGTTTAAGTGCGATGCCGCACCTAAAAATGAGCGAATTTCTTGACAAATGAAGTTAAATATGGTAGTAAATCCCCCCCAAATTTGCTCCCAGTCTGGCATCGTTTCTCATAAAGATGAAGTATAACTTAATTTTGTATCGGCGACCCTGTGGGATTATCAAAACATGAGAACGCCTATAATAATTCGGCATAACACGCTTATTGTAATGTTATAGGAAAACTTCTTGCGATCATTCCATTTGAGAGTAATATTCAGTGCGATCGCTGTCGCTGTATTGCGATCGTCGCTTATTGAGGCTGTGCCGACACTGTACCGTTGAGTCAGCGAGTAGCGGAGGTCGAGAGAAATATAATAGAGTTAAGTAGCTGGTTATAATTAAATTAAAAATGAATTTTAGTGCCGATCCCCCCTGCCCCCCTTGATAAGGGGGGTGCCGATAGGCGGGGGGATCCCCCTTGATAAGGGGGGTGCCGATCCCCCCTTAGTCCCCCCTTGATAAGGGGGGCATCTGATAATTTTTAACGCCTACCTACTTAGAAAGTTTGCTTAAAGGCAAGTGAGATAACATTTAGGGGAAATCAACACAATGACCGAAGATATTGCGACTCCCAGCAAAATATGGATCATTACGGGTGAATCTGATGTTCGAGAAACGCCCACCGGCGCTAGAAGTAGCAGTGATATCGGGGGACGGCTCGGTGAAAAGGAAAAATCGCCCGAAGTTGCGGCCACCGAAAGAAGTCAAGTGGATGTGTCCAAACTGAAGCTAGAAATGCAGGGCTTTCTCAAAGCGATGCGGGAAATGCTCGATGAAGCCGATCCTCCGAGCGCTAAAATCCGGCTCGATGAAGTGGAACTGTCTGTAGAAATTAATGGGGAAGGACAAGTTAGCCTGTTTGGGATCGGGGGCAAAGCAGGAGGTAAAGGAGCGATGACGTTTAAGTTCAAGAGAAAAGATGGCTAAAAACTGGGTGATAGCGATCGGCATCAACGAGTATGACAACCTCAAGCCGCTGAAATACGCCAAGCAAGACGCGGAAGCGATCAAAGCTTGGTGTGAAGGGGAGGGAGGATTCGATCGCAGTGGGATATTTCTCTTTACCGAAGATTCTCCACCCATTCCTGCTAGTCCCCCCATTCCCACGCAGCCAACCTACGGTCGTCTCAAGCGGTTTCTTCAGAAGCAGTTCGAGACTCCCCTGCTTAAGTCTGGAGACAATCTCTGGTTTTTCTTTGCTGGTCATGGCAGGCGCTATCAAGACAAAGACTATCTGATGCTGCCGGATAGTGATCCGGGTAATGTAAGAGAAACGGCTGTATCGGTGGATTATGTCACCGAGCGGCTGCGGCGGTCTGGGGCCGATAACGTCGTACTATTTTTAGATGCCTGTCGAGATGAAGACAGCCGAGGCGGTCTGGGCATTGGAGAGGAGGAGCATCAGGGAGTCATAACCTTTTATTCCTGTACTGCCAATCAGCAATCTTGGGAGATCGATGAGTTACAACAAGGCTCATTTACTCATACGCTGCTGGAAGGATTGCGGCGGCAAGGAGAAGCCAATTGTGCTACGGTCGAGCGTCTATACGAATATCTGCGCCGTCAAGTCGAGCAAACTAACGCTAGATATGGGAAACCGAGACAGAATCCCTATCTAAAAGCAGAACCGCCCCACAAGCTCTATTTTATTTTGTTAGAACAAGTTGCCACGCTTAGGGACGTGCAACCCCTAAAGCATGAGGCTTCCTTAGCAGAAAATAGGGGCGATCTTGACTTAGCTGAACAGTTATGGATTCGTGTCTTAGGAGCATCTCGTGGCGATTTAGAGGCGATCGAAGCTATCAAGCGCATCGCTCTAAGACAGTCTTCGATTCCTTCTACTGCTCCCAAAATTAATTGGGAGACTATAGAGTGGTAAAAAAATATGTTACAGTCGCTTTCGATTCCTTTTAGGGGTCGCGAATACGTCAAGGGGTCTGAGGGAAATAGGTCATCGACCCCTAAACCTTCTCAAGAAACTGGACTCAAGGTATTTAACTTTGAGATCGTGGGAGTAAATGCGAAGGGTGAGCAAATCAAAAAAGAGTCGAAGCAGTCCCAATATTTCGCCCAAGATTTGGGCAACGGCATCACCCTAGAAATGGTCGCCATCCCGGGGGGTACATTCACGATGGGAACGGAAGACGAGGAAATCGAAAGACTGGTGAAAAAATTTGATTGGGAAGGATATAGAAGGGAAAGACCACAACATGAAGTAACGATTAAACCCTTCTTCATGGGTAAATACCCCATCACCCAGGCCCAGTGGAAAGCGATCGCCTCCCTTACCGACTTAAAAGTTGACCCTGAGCGAAGCCGAAGGGTCAACCTTGATCTCAACCCGGCCCATTTTAAAGACCGTCCCGATAGCGATCGCCGTCCCGTCGAACAAGTCAGTTGGTACGATGCGGTCGAGTTCTGTGGGAGATTATCCAAGCTGACAGGAAGGGAATATCGGCTTCCCAGTGAGGCGGAATGGGAGTATGCTTGTCGCGCTGGGACGACTACCCCGTTCTACTTTGGGGAAACCATTACGGGGGAATTGGCTAACTACCGTGCCAGCAATGCCTATGCCGGGGAACCGAAGGGAGAATATCGAGAACAAACGACTCCCGTGGGGCAGTTTCCGCCCAATGCTTTTGGGCTGTACGATATGCACGGCAATGTCTGGGAATGGTGCGCCGATACTTGGCACGATAATTATCATGTTGCGCCGACGGATGGCAGTGTCTGGATAGAAAATGGTAATGATAATCGTTCTCCTCTGCGGGGCGGTTCCTGGGGCTACGGTCCTGTTATCTGCCGTTCCGCGATTCGCAGCGACGTCTTCCGCCGCGGCTACCGCTACAACTTTCTCGGTTTTCGGGTAGTCTGCGTATTCGGGAGAACTCTCTAACCCTTTTCCCTTTTTCCCCTTTTACCCTCATTCCCTATTTTTTCTTTTTTCTTTTCTTTCCCGCCCTTAGGCGGGTCGATTTTTTTGAGAAATTTATTTAGCGATCGCTATTAGGGGATAGAATGTGCGGGGTGCGCTACCCAAAATCGATCGCTGGAGCAGTGGGGGCCAGGTTAGGGAACGCACCAGACAAGATCGGCGATCGCACTGCGTTATACCTTAGCTCTTCGCAGACGCAGTTCTCTGTAACTCTTCCCATCGAACTCCATGACGCAGGCTCGATCAAAAGAGCTTAGATACTCATTATTCATCAACTGCTCATGCGGGCGAAGCGTACTTGCGCCGACGCTGCCATCTAAAACAAGTAAAAGCAATGCCTCATCAAATCCATCACGCCATTTCAGAATATTTGGTTCTTTGTCGTCAAGCGCATTTTGTATTAGTTCGTCTGTTGTTTCACCGACCCAAAAGCTATCTGTGTAACTCCAATGAGGGGGGTTATCCCCTTCAAGTCGCATTACGCGAACATAGTTGATTTCTTCAGGCCAATCCGGCCCCCACAACTTTTCAGCACGCAAGGTGAAATAATCTCCAATTTTAGGATCATACTTCTCAACCAATTTCACTAGCATCTCAGCTATTTTCTCTTTTCTTTTTCGCCTTGCGATCAGGTCAGCATCAACATAACTGCTAAAGGATACCTGGACATCAATCCATTTGTCGCTACGCCTTGAATGAATATGGGAACAAGTTTTAACTACAGATTCATATATGCCACGACGTTTACGGTCGCGACTGCCAGACCTATCTTTCTCGTCATTGAATAGATTCCTGATTTCGATTCCAATCGTAATAGAATCAATTCTTGCTATGATATCGGGTCTTTCCAGGTGATCTGGCACGTGCAGTTCTGCGTAGTGGCTCAATCCTCCTGCATCACGAAATAGCTTGACTACGTTTAGCTCGTAAAGTTTTTGTCTTTCTGTGGTCATGGCTCTAATCGGTATAACGCCAGCGTTGCTGATTGGATATCTTAATCTTCTTTGGTGAAATTTTTAAAACCTAGACTCCAACTAACTTTTGGATGCGATACACAGTTAGCATTCATCCCTTGATTCAGCAACGCCGAATAATCTTATACTACTCCTAATCACTTCTTATCTCTTGACAATGACCTTAGAAACCGATCACGGTAAAAGCCATCCCGTCGGTGCGACTGTCTTGGCCGATGGTGTCAACTTCTCACTATTTTCTAAGTATGCTACTGCGATCGAATTATTATTATTTGATGATGCTAATTCTCCCGTACCTAGCCAGACTATTCTCCTCACCCCGCAAACAAACCGCACCTTTTTCTATTGGCATATTTTCGTTCACGGCATTGGAGTCGGTCAAGTGTATGCTTATCGAGTCTATGGTCCGGATAATCCGGCCCAGGGTCATCGCTTCGATCCTGATAAAGTAGTTCTCGATCCCTATGCGAAAGCGATTGTCGGTGCGGAAATTTATGATCGACAAGCTGCCAGCGAAAAAGGCGATAATTGTCATCGAGCTTTGCGGGGTCTGGTAGTGGATCCGGGCCGCTACGATTGGGAAGATGACAAACCGCTACGCACTCCCTACTCTGCCAGTTTTATCTACGAAATGCACGTCGGTGGCTTTACCCGTAACCCGAATTCCGGCGTTAGCGAGGAAAAAAGAGGTACTTTTGCGGGATTAATCGAAAAAATACCCTATTTGAAAAACCTAGGCATTACTGCCGTGGAATTGTTACCGATTCATTACTTTGATCCCGCTGCCGCTATGCCGGGGTTAACTAACTATTGGGGTTATAGCACGATCAGCTTTTTTGCGCCCCATGCCGGTTACAGTAGCGATCGCTCACCGATCGGTCCTTTGAATGAATTTCGGGATCTGGTGAAAGCGTTACACAAAGCGGGGATCGAAGTGATTCTCGATGTGGTTTTCAATCATACCGCCGAGGGGGACGAAATCGGGCCGACTCTTTCCTTGAAAGGTATCGATAATCGCACCTACTACATCCTCGATGCGGTCGATAAAAGCCTCTATAGCAACTATACCGGCTGTGGTAACACCCTCAAGGGCAGTCATCCCATTGTTGGCAAAATGATTCTCGATTGTTTGCGCTATTGGGTGTCGGAAATGCACGTCGATGGTTTTCGCTTTGACCTAGCGGCCGTATTATCGCGCAATGTGGACGGGGAACCGATCCTGCAAAAAGGTTATAACATTATCTGGGCGATCGAATCGGATCCGGTCTTAGCTGGCACAAAATTAATCGCCGAAGCTTGGGACGCAGCAGGATTGTATAGTGTCGGTCAATTTGTCGAATTTGCCGATTGGTTTTCCGAGTGGAATGGTCCTTTTCGCGATGATGTGCGCGCTTTTGTCCGGGGAGATACCGGCATAGTCAGCAAATTAGCGGCGCGGATTTTAGGAAGCCCCGACATATACCACAGACCTAACACTGATGTCAATAGAAGTATAAATTTTGTTACCTGTCACGATGGCTTTACCCTTAACGATCTAGTGTCCTACGACGAGAAACACAACGAGGCTAACGGCGAGGAGAATCGGGACGGTTGCAACGATAATTTTAGCTGGAATTGTGGGATAGAAGGGGAAACCAATAACGAGGCGATTAAAACCCTGCGACTGCAACAAATAAAAAATCTCTTAACGATCCTGTTCATTTCCCAAGGAACACCTATGCTGTTGATGGGGGACGAAGTGCGACGCACCCAAAAGGGCAACAATAACGCCTATTGTCAGGATAACCAGTTAAGTTGGTTCGATTGGAGTGCGGTAGAGCAAGAGTTCGATCTTTGGTGTTTCGTAAGGAGACTGATCGATTTTAATAAAAAATTAGCTCTTTTCCGTCAAGAAAAATTGCTAGAAGTCACCTATACCAGTCTTGAACCCCATCTCAGTTGGCATGGTGTACAGTTGAGTAAACCCGATTGGTCGGAAGATTCCCGCAGTTTAGCTTTTTCCCTGCGTCATCCTAAGGCAAACGAGTATTTACACATTATGCTCAACGCTTACTGGGAATCTCTCAACTTCCAGTTACCACCCTTGGGACAAGGGGAAAAATGGCATCGCGTCATTGATACTGCTGGGCAATTGTCCGAGGCAGCCTGTGATTTAGATGCCGCCGCCGCTATTGAATCGGAAAATTATCGGGTGCAAGCGCGTTCGGCGGTAGTTTTAATCGTTAAATCAGTATAACAAGAGGAGAGATATTGCTCGATCGACCGATGTTGAATGCTTTAACTAATGAACAATGGCATCAATTCAATCGTCAAGTGGAAAAACGTTATTTATTTGCGGAGCAATAGCTGAAATGATGCGGCTTTCATTAGCGAAACGGGTATCGATTCTCTCTTTGTGTTTAATTGGTTTTTCCCTGCCTTGGACTCCGTTCAGCGTTTCACCAGTACAGGCGAACCTAGAACCGACTGCGATCACTCTTGGTGATCCCGTTCGGGAAGAAAAGCAAGCTCGGCAGATAGTGGAATGGTTGGGAACTAAACAATACGACAAGGTGATCGCAGCTTTGTCACCCCAACTAAAACCCCTCTGGACTGCCGAAAAACTGCAAAAGGTCTGGGAAAGCCAAGTCACTGACCATACTGGACCGTTTAAGCGCATTGTCAAAAGCAGGCTACTCGATGCTATCAATGCCAATCTGGTGATTGTCACCGTTGAATTTGAGAAAGTTACCGACGATGTGATAGTTACCTTTAACCGAGCTGGTCAGGTAATTGCCGCCGATTTTCCCGAATTTCGTAGTATTTCTGAGATTGGCGATGCTTTTGTCAAGGCTTTGGTCAATAAAGACTACGGCCTGGCCAGAGGCTATCTACACCCTTTTCTCAAAGCTGAGGTTTTCCCCACCAGAGTGCAAGGCGCTTGGGAAAATTTACTTAAGCGTACCGGCCCTGTGCGTCGGGTTGTGGGAACTCAGGTCAGAAAAGGTTCGGATACGGACGGCGTGGATTTGGTGTTGGTGACGATTCAATTTGAAAAACTGACGGATACTTTAATCCTCGTTTTTGATGATCAAAAGCAGATTGTCAACGTGGATTTCCCTTTAGGCAATTAGTAATCAGCCGAAATTACCCCGTAAATTGAGTTGGAGACGATAAGTTATGTTAGATAAAATCGAAGTTCCCATCGAAGCGATCGCAGCTAGGGAGATTCTAGATTCCCGCGGCCGTCCCACGATCGAAGCGGAAGTGCTGTTAGAATCGGGGGCGCTCGGTTTGGCCCAGGTTCCCAGTGGCGCTTCTACGGGTAGTTTTGAGGCCCACGAATTACGCGATGATGATCCCCAGCGTTACGGTGGTAAGGGTGTCCTGAAAGCGGTTCGCAATGTCCACGAAAAAATTGTCCCGGTTTTGGAGGGGATGAATGCTTTCGACCAAGCTAGTATCGATTTAGCTATGATCGATCGCGATGGCACGGCCAATAAACGAGAATTAGGGGCTAATGCTATCCTAGCCGTCTCTCTAGCCACGGCCAAAGCGGCGGCGGCGGATCTGGGCTTGCCTCTCTATCGTTATCTCGGCGGTCCGATGGCCAATGTACTACCCGTCCCGATGATGAACGTGATCAATGGTGGTTCTCACGCTGATAATAACGTCGATTTTCAGGAGTTTATGATCTTCCCCATCGGGGCCGATTCTTTTAAGGAAGGTTTGCGTTGGGGAGCGGAAGTATTCGCCGCTTTGGGTAAGGCCTTGCACGAACGCAAATTACTGACCGGTGTGGGCGATGAGGGCGGTTATGCTCCTAATTTGGCTTCAAATCAGGAAGCTTTGGATATTTTAATCGAATCGATCGAACGTGCTGGTTATAAACCGGGGTCGGAGGTGGCTTTAGCTATGGATGTGGCCGCCAGTGAATTCTATAAGGATGGTCAATACCTCTACGATGGTTCGGCCCATTCTCCCGCCGAAATGGTGGATTTTTTGGCCAGTTTAGTCGATCGCTATCCGATTATTTCTATTGAAGACGGTTTACACGAGGAAGATTGGGATAACTGGAAATTATTGACCGATAAACTGGGGGCGCGGATTCAGTTGGTGGGCGATGATTTGATGGTGACTAATCCCATCCGTCTGCAAAAAGCGATCGATCTGGGTATTGCTAACTCGATCCTGATTAAACTCAATCAGATCGGTTCTTTGACGGAAACCCTACAAACGATCGCCCTAGCTACCCGTCACGGTTATCGTTCTGTAATTAGTCATCGCTCTGGAGAAACGGAAGACACCACGATCGCGGATCTGGCGGTGGCTACTAATGCCGGACAGATTAAAACTGGTTCTCTCAGTCGCAGTGAACGGGTGGCTAAGTATAATCGCTTATTACGCATCGAAGAAGAATTGGGCGATCGGGCGGTGTACGCGCCGAAAGTCGGCCTGGGTCCAAAATTCTTGGCCTAAAATTTGCAAAAAGTCTTGCAGTGATCGAAAAAGGGTGTTATAGTAAAGGTACTGATAACTGATAACTGGTCACTGACTATTGTGGTACTTCGCTGAAACCTTTTTCGGCGAAGTATTTATTTGTGGCCTTTTTTTTGCACCAAGCTATGATTTTTGGATCAAAGGTGTTATAGTAAAGGTACTGATAACTGATAACTGGTCACTGACTATTGTGGTACTTCGCTGGAACCTTTTTCGGCGAAGTATTTATTTAACCACAGTTCGGGTTAAACAGAGGGGGATAAAGCCCATTCCATGGTCAAGCTGAACTTATCGGGCGTTGTCGCCGTCAGCGCTAGGGAGTTTTTGGGGAAGGGAAAGCATCGCGTCAGATTGCGACTTCCATTGATTTTTGTAAATAATAATTTCAAGGCACTTGCTACTAGCATAGGATAGAAACGTCGGATTTCTAGGATGGGGATGATGAAAGACAGTTCTATATTTCGACGTTTCCCACAGGTGTTCGCGGGTTTATCGGTGCTATCGATCGCTCTCGTCTTGAGTTCGTGGATAGCGGCACGCTCGTTCTTGGCGGTGAAACGGGCGAGCGATGTTTTTGTCGTCACTGGTTCGGCCAAAAGGGCGATTACATCCGATTATCTTCTCTGGCGTTTATCGATTTCCAGTCAACAACCCAGCGCTCAGGATGCCTACCGCGATCTGATCCGGCAAACCCAGCGGATACGAGCTTATCTCAAAGAAAAACAAGTTCCCGAAGACGCAATCACCACCAACGCGATCGAGACGATGGCGATTCCCGAAGTAACAGTTAACGGCCAGGAAACCGGACAAATTCTCGCCTATCGTCTCACCCAACGCTTCGAGATCCGAGCGAGCGATGTGGCCCGTTACACGGAACTTTCTAGGCAGGTAACGGAATTGATTGAGGAGGGAATTAACCTCGTCTCTGAACCTCCCCAATATCTTTACACCCAACTGGATAAGCTGCGGGTGGAAATGGTGGCGGCAGCGACCAAAGATGCGAGAGCGAGGGCTGAGGCGATCGCTAGTAGTACCGGCAGTCGGGTGGGAAGGGTGCGCGATGCGAAAACGGGAGTTTTTCAGATCACCTCGCGCAATTCCACTGACGTGAGCGATTCGGGAATTTACGACACTTCCTCGATCGACAAAGATATTACCGCAGTGGTTTCGGTGACGTTCGGGATCGAGTGAATTAGAGTCTTTACCTAGGGGTGCATCTGATTTTTGTCAATCTACCCAGTGGGGATTTTTCCAAGAAAACTATCTTCTAAAATTCGCGCTTAATGGCGATTTTTTCCTCAATCCCGCCGCAGATTAGCTTTTGCAGTGGGATGCTTAGATGCGGTTGTTCATACATTCGTACTAATTTAAGGATGACTGATCATTGTTGATTGTCGTTATTTCTGCACATCTGAGATGCTCCCAGAAAGTCCGGACAAGCTAAGAGAAGATTTTAGTTTCAATCTGGTCATGACAAAACTACCTGAAACTTCAGGAACTGTCCTTGCTATTATCTTTTTGGTTGTCAATCTTTCCCAACTGCTTCGGCAGTTTTTTTGGGCTTTTTTTGTCTTTCTGGCTTTTTTGCGAACAAATGAACTAAGATAGTCTTTCTCTTTAATAAAAATCATGTTTAAATTTGTTTTGCCTAAGTAAAACTTATCAATTGGGCGACAAATCAGTGGCATTCAATAGCATGATTTCTGGAGTGAATTTTTCAGCAGACCCTATCTGCAAGGAGAGAGTGAAACGGCTCTCTCCTTAATTATGGCTATTCGTCGTCGTCGCTGGCGCCAACTTGCTTGAGATGAATATGTTTTCTCCCCAAAGTAATTTCAAATTCATCTCCCGGTTTGAGTCCCATTTTTTTGGTGTAGGCCGAACCGATCAGGAGATTATTATTTGATTGGACACTGATCCGGTAGCTGGCCGAGCGCCCACCTCGTCCATGACCATTGGCACTGCTATCTAAGTCAATTCCCTCAGCATCGATTAAAGCATTGAGAAATTTCATCATATTAACGCGTTCAATACCATTTTTTGTCATGGTATAGTAGCCGCATTCCCGGGCTTTTTCTTCTTTGCTGAGGTTGCCTAGCTGTTTAACTTTCTCAATTAGTTCGAGGCCGGTCAGGGGTTCTGGATTAGTAGTTGTGTTCATTTAAGTTTGCAGTAGATAAGTAAAGGTTAGGGTCATCAAGGCTAGTCGAGGAGAATTGCTCCCCCTGACCAGAAACAATCGGGTTACGATTGATCTCTACACTTATCTTACACGGTATAAACTAAAAATTGTCACTTGCTTGGGGAAATTGATTGTAATTGATTAGACTCTATCTCTCGATCAAAATCTTAACAGAATTTATCAATGTTGATCGAGATGCCGGGGTAAGGGAGGTTAGCCTTTCTGTCATCAATGAGAGCAGGGGCTAGGATAGAGATAAAGAGGTAAAAATGAGGGATAATGAAGCTAACAACTAGGGGTCACTATAGTGTTAAAGCCTTGCTGGATCTTAGTTTACAACCGAGGGGAACTCCCGTATCGGTAAAATCGATCGCCCTGCGTCAAGATATACCGGCTGCTTATCTAGAGAAATTGCTGATAGAAATGCGACGAGCGGGGTTAGTTCGTTCCTTTCGGGGATCGCAAGGGGGTTATCAATTGGCTAGGCCGGCAAATCGTATCTCGTTGGGGCAAATTTTGGAGGCAGTGGGAGAGACGATCGAGCCATTATCAGGTTATCATCCCAGGGACGAACAGGCAGAAGATTGGGTGACATTTACTATCTGGAAACACCTCCACGAGAAATTAAAAGAAGCCCTAGGGAAGATTACCTTAGCGGATTTATACTACGATGCGCGTAGCTGGATCGCCGCTAGGGGAGAGGAAACCAGCTTTATCGTTTAGTAGTTTAGAAGTTATGACAGCAACAAAACAAGCAAAGATTTATGGGGGAGGTTGTCACTGTGGAGCGATCCGTTTTCAAGTGGCGATCAAGCATGATCAAGCTCTAGACTGTAATTGTTCGATTTGTCAGAAAAAAGGTTTTCTGCATCTGATTGTTCCTTCAGCACAATTTACCCTCCTAAGCGGTGAAGATTTTTTAAGTACCTATACATTTAATACCCACACAGCCCAACATTATTTTTGTCGTGTTTGTGGTATTCATCCTTTCTATCGTCCCCGCTCCCATCCTGACGCTATAGATATAAACCTGCGCTGTTTGGATGGCAATGTCTTAGGCGATTTTCAGATCCAGTTCTTTGATGGGGCTAACTGGGAAGACAATATTGAGAAAATTCGGGATATCGATGGCAAAAGGGAGTAATTGTGAAGGAAACGGCAACGGCGATCATTTTAGTATTAGGGGCAGTTTTAGATTATCTGATCGGCGATCCCTGGGGATGGATTCATCCAGTGCAGGTGATGGGGGCGATTATTGCCGTTGCCACAAAAGTTATCCTTAATTGGACGCGGGAAAAAATTTGCCAACGTTTAGCGGGCATAATTCTGGGACTGAGTTTAATTATCTTGGCTGGGGTCTTAACTTGGCTAGGAATCCAATGGTTAGGTCAGGTCAATTTGCTGCTGAGTTGCCTAGTACAAATGATTCTCTTGGCTAGTTGTTTAGCCGGTAGAAGTTTACGCAGGGCTGCCGAAACCGTCATCGCACCTTTACAAGCTGAAAATATCACCCTAGCTCGTTGCCAACTAAGTTTATACGTTGGTCGCGACACAGATAATCTCAGCCAGGAAGAAATCCTCCGCGCCCTATTAGAAACTGTCAGTGAAAATGGTGTGGATGGAGTTACCGCGCCGCTTTTTTATGCCCTTCTCGGTGCTTTTCTGGGGGTGGGACCAGTGCCCCTCGCTTGCGCTTATAAAGCCGCTAGTACCCTCGATTCGATGATTGGCTATCGTCGGCCACCCTACACCCATATGGGTTGGTTTAGTGCCAAAAGCGAGGATGTTTTGACATGGCTACCCTGTCGTTTGACGGTATTAACTCTCGCCCTAATTTCGGGCCAGCCGGGGCGGGTTTTAAGCATTTGTTGGCGCGATGCCCGTCGGGATCCTAGTCCTAATTCCGGTTGGAGTGAATGCGTC
Organism: Microcystis sp.; assembly: GCF_048564745.1. Taxonomy (NCBI): domain Bacteria; kingdom Bacillati; phylum Cyanobacteriota; class Cyanophyceae; order Chroococcales; family Microcystaceae; genus Microcystis; species Microcystis sp. The sequence continues at coordinate 6,907 of NZ_JBLZRT010000030.1, read as the reverse complement.
TATGGGGCGATTTTGGGGGTGCAATTGGGGGGTAAAAATCAATATCGGGGCCAGATTGTGGAAAAACCTTTATTGGGCGATGACCTCAACCCGATTACCGTTAAAACCGTCGAACAGGCTTTGCATTTAACTCGTACTTGTGTATTACTTTGGTTGGCGATCGCTGTTAGCTGCTTAGTTGCTAGAGATTTTGCTCAATTTTAGCGACCACAGGCGACGGCGTTGACGGGATTGACGCTGCCAGTAACGGATAATCAGGGAGAAGGTCAAGAATAGGGATTGCAGTATCTGTATCTGTCCGCAGAGGCGTTGATAGTTTTGTCGGAGATAATAGGTTTTCGCCCCGGCGATGAGAATATATTCGGGGGCGGGGTAAAAAATGTGGTGTAAACGTCGTTCCACCCGGTTTAAAATTTTGGTCACTCGCCCTAAAATCCGCCGCAATTGCCACAATTTCCAGACTAGAAAGCAATTAAATAAAGTTAAGCCTAGATTGAAGCCGAGGACAAAAAAGAACATGGTCGAGGCGATGGTCGAGTTATGCCAATTTTAGCCTAGATTCCCGACTTGAAAGTGTAGGAGAAAGAAATCTAAGACTAAATCCGTTGAGTAACGCACAGAAAACGGGTTTCTCCGAGAAACCCGTTTTCTACTCATGCAAAAGGCAAAGATTTAGCGTCCGAGAGCGTGTAATCCGTTAATAATTTCGGCACAGCGCTCGGTAACTGCCTGTAAAGCCTCTCTTTTGCTAGAAATCGGTGGCGGCAGCACTTCCCCGATGCGAATGGTTAAGGGGATACTATGGGGAAAAGAAGACCCTTTTTGAAAAATCTTTTCTGTCCCCCACAAACTGACGGGTAACAGGGGAACGCCCGCTTTAGCGGCAATCATCGCCGCGCCTAGTTTTGGTTGATGGATTAATCCGTCCTCGGTGCGGGTTCCCTCCAGAAACACTCCCACTGCCCAGCCCGCTGCTAAGGCTGCCATCGCCGCCCGAATTGCCCCGCGATCACCACTGCTGCGTTTGACGGGATAGGCCCCGTAAAGAGCGATCGCCTGTTTTAAAATCGGGATGGTAAATAATTCCTCTTTAGCCATATAAGCTACGGGACGACGCACGGCACAGGATAATAGGGGTGGATCGAAGTAACTGGCGTGATTGGAGACGATAATCAGAGGATGACGACGGGGGACATTTTCCACTCCGTAAACGCGACCGCGAAAATAGCCGTGTAGGGTTGGGCTAACGAACGACCATTTAAAGAGATGATATAAAACTAAACTGGCAAAAGGTTCTCGCTCTTGAGGCTGGTTCATGACTGACAATTTTTCCCTAGACATGGAAAAGCCCTTGGGAGTCTTGCCGTGTTTCGACCCCAAGGACTTTGCTTTCTTCTCACTCCTCACACAATTAAAATGTATAGCAATTTATGGGTTAGGGAAAGGTTAAGCGTGCCGCTTTCTTAACTGGCATAATTACTTATCTAGGGTTGAGAGCGGCAAAAGGATTAGCAAGGTGTGTAATTAATTTTGCTTGGGTACTGAAAAAAGGGCTCTTCGTTACTCTTTATGCTAAATTAACAGACAAGATGCCAAGACAACACAGGGTAAGCGCATCTCAAAGGCTATTGACAGCTAGATTGTAGCTCTTGAGTAGGAGCCGGTAAGTCCGCCGCCAGCAGGGTAAGCATATAATTATTAGGTGATTTCCGAGAACAAATTTACCTTCGGCAGAGTTTAACAATGCCAAGCTCTGACAGCAGATAATTGATCCTCTGGTAATTTCTTGAGAGGAAATCACTCTTTTATTGACAAAGTTTGTTATAATAAAGCCTCATAAACCTTAAGATAGTTACGAGAATGACCAATTGTTCTAGGTTAATTGAACTGCCACCACCGCCACCTAACAAAACTGGTTGGCCTTGGACAACAGAAGATATACCATCAAATAGCATTGATAGTTCTGCCTATCCCAAGGTGACAATAGTTACTCCTTCCTACAATCAGGCACAGTTTTTGGAGGAAACAATACGTTCTGTTTTATTGCAGGACTATCCTAATTTGGAATATATCGTTATTGATGGCGGCAGCAAGGATGGCAGTGTAGATATCATTCGCAAATATGGGCCATGGATTGCCTATTGGGTTAGTGAAGTGGATAAGGGACAGGCAGATGCCATTAACAAAGGTTTTAAGAAGGCCACTGGAGAATTTCTCGGCTGGCTAAACTCGGATGATTATTTGTATCCAGGAGCTATAGCTAAAATGGCCAAAGAATTAGAAAATCATCCCGATGTCAGTTTTGTTTATGGAGATATAGACCAAGGTTCAGAAAATAATAAATCTAGACTTTATGGGAAAAATTCTACTATAGATGAAATGCTCAAAAACTACACAGTACCAATTCCTCAACAGGGCAGTATGTGGAGACGTACTGTTATCAGTGACATAGGAGGTCTCAATCCCAGATGGAACTTTGTTCTTGATCGAGAATTTTTTCTCCGTGTTGCCACCAAATATAATTTAAAATATATAACCGGTGTTATTGCCTTTTTTCGGCATCATCTGGATTCTAAATCCGTATCAAGGGCGCAGGCAAAGCACTGGATACAAGAACTTCCAATAATGTACAATGATTTTTTTGAAAATAATTATGACAACAATATAGAGACGAAAAAACTCAAGCATAGGGCTTTGTCTATGGTCTATTTACATTGTGCTTCAATTGCTTTAAAAAGAAGTAATAAGAGCAAGGCTCCTAATTTTATTTTACAAATGATTAAAGAATATTTGCTTTTTTTATACTGGTATAGTCGCCAATAAATAATTATTGAAAAATCAAAGACAGATAAATGTATGAAATGATACTTGTGAGCAAGTAAATAAATTGATAATGTAGTGTCAACAATGAATGTACTAGGCAGCAGCTAGTCTAATCAGGCGTTCAATTGTCTAGGGACATACATGGTAAAGTCCATCACCCTAATTCCCAATGATAATGAAAATTTTGTTATTCAGTCGCTATGATACTTTAGGTGCTAGTAGCCGCTATCGTACCTACCAATATTTGCCTTATTTGAAAAAAGAGGGAATAGCGGTTGAGACCGCTCCTTTATTAGATAATGATTATCTTAGAACTCGCTACTTAGGGAAAAAATACCCTTTATCGAGATTATTATCTGCTTATCAACAGAGAATTTCGCTGCTGTTGAAATCTCAAAAATACGATTTAATCTGGTTGGAAAAGGAAGCATTACCTTGGCTACCAGCTTGGCTAGAATTACTGTTGCTCAGAGGAAGAACACCTTATTTAGTTGATTATGATGACGCAGTATTCCACCGTTACGATCAACATTCTGCTCCTATAGTTAGATGGCTATTGGCACAGAAAATCGATCGAGTAATGCAGAATGCTCGGTTAGTGATTGCGGGAAATGATTACTTAGCTAACAGAGCAACACAAGCAGGAGCTAAATGGGTAGAAATATTACCCACCGTCGTCGATCTTGATCGCTATCCCTTATCAAAAGCTCCTCAAAATGAAGTCTTTACCATCGGCTGGATAGGAAGTCCATTGAAGTTTGTCGATTATATACAAGAACTTTATCCTGTTTTAAAAGAGATTTGTCGAGATGGTGCTGCCAAAGTCGTTGCTATCGGTGCCAAAGAGATAAATCTAGAGGATATACCTTTAGAAATTAAGCCTTGGTCTGAGGCAACCGAGGTGAAAGAGATGCAACAATTTGATGTGGGGATTATGCCCCTTACCGATACGCCATTTGAGCGAGGAAAATGCGGATTTAAACTAATCCAATATATGGCATCTACTCGCCCAGTTATTGGTTCACCAGTGGGGGTTAACGCAGAGATTATTAAGGAGGGTATCAACGGCTTTCAAGCTAGTAGTCAAGCTGAATGGCTGCAAGCTTTTCAAAAGCTGAAAAATGATCGAGATTTAAGAGAAACCATGGGATGGACTGGCAGAAAAATTGTCGAAGATAAGTATAATATTCAAATAACCGCCCCTAAAATGTTGCAGCTATTGCAAAAAGCTAATCAAGTTTTAAAAACCTAAAACTGTTTTTCTAAAATTATCCATAAATCAAGAATCGAAACCATACATGAAATGAAAATACTTTTTGTTATTACTAGAGCAGATACCGTTGCAGGCGCACAGGTTCATGTACGGGATTTAGCGAGATTTTTGCAAGATTCTCACCATCAAGTCTTAGTTGTTACTGGAATAAAAGGCATTTATAATGACGATCTGATCAGTCATCGCATAACCAATGTATCTTGTCAACACTTTGGCAAAAAAATTAACTTAATTAAAGACTGGCAAACCTTGAATTTTATCAAACAAATTATTGCAGAATTCCAACCAGATATTATCAGCACTCACTCTAGTAAAGCGGGAATTTTAGGACGATTAGCGGCCAGAAAAAGCAAGACTCCTTGCATTTTTACCGTCCATGGTTGGGCTTTTACAGGAGGTGTACCAGAGCCGAGTCGAACTATCTATCAGTGGTCAGAAAAAATCACAGAACCTTTAGCTAATAAAATTATCTGTGTTTCGGAACAAGATCGATTAATTGGAATAAAAACTGGTATGCAACCGCAGCGATTATTGACCATTCATAATGGGATGCCAGATCTACCAGCAGAATTGAGAGCTAATCCTAGTAATGCTAACCCTGTTCGTGTTGTCATGGTGGCAAGATTTGATCAGCAAAAAGACCATGTAACCTTACTGAAAGCCTTTCAAAATGTTCCCGAAGCCCATTTAGATTTAGTCGGAGACGGTCTGGATTTAGAAAAAATTAAAACCTTAGCCAAGGAGCTAAAAATTATCGACAGAGTTAACTTTTTAGGTTTTCGCAATAATGTAGCTGAAGTCTTAGCTCAAGCCCAAGTATTTACTTTAATATCTAATTGGGAAGGGTTTCCTCGCACTACAATCGAAGCCATGAGAGCGGGATTACCAGTAATTGTATCAGATGTGGGTGGAGCATCGGAAGCCATTGTGGAAGGAATAACCGGATACACCGTAGCGAGGGGAGATGTTAACACGTTACACCAGAGACTATTACAATTAGTTCTTGATCAACAATTCAGAGCTAAAATGGGAGCGGCAGGACGCAAACGCTACGAAACAGAATATACTTTTGAGAAGATGTTTGAAAAAACCTTTCAGGTTTATGAACAAGTTTTAGCAGAAAACACAAAACATGATGATTGAGAATAAAGTATTAATTACGGGTGCAACAGGTTTTATCGGTAGCTATCTTCTGCCAATTTTGTCTCAGCAGAAATTCCAGATTACTGCAGCAGTACGAAAGAATTTGTCTCAGTCCTTATCTATCCCAATTAAAACTATCAAAGTTGGCCATATCGATGAAAAAACTAATTGGCAAGAGGCTCTTGAGGGAATTGATATAGTCATCCATCTAGCGGCTCGCGCTCATATTATCAACGAAACTATTCCCAATCCAGAAGCGGAGTTTATTAAGGTTAATACTCAAGGTACAGCTAACTTGGTTCAACAGTCAATTCAAGCAGGAGTTAAACACTTTATTTTTATCAGTTCTATCGGTGCGATGACAACTCAAAGCGATAGGATACTCACAGAAAATTCTCCCTGTCACCCTGATAGTCCCTATGGTCGTAGTAAATTGCAAGCAGAACAAGCTTTAATTAACCTTGCCAAAGATAGTGACATGACTTGGACGATCCTTCGTCCTACTCTAGTTTACGGTCCTGGTAATCCGGGTAATATGGAGCGCTTGATGAAACTAATTAAACGGGGATTACCCTTACCTTTTGGTGCAATAAAAAATCGTCGTAGTTTTGTCTTTGTGGGTAACTTAGTTGCTGCCATTATTACCTGTTTAGATCATCCTAATGCCGCTAATCAAATTTTTTTAATTAGCGATAACCAAGCTGTTTCTACTCCCCAATTAATTCGACTCATTGCTCAACAAATTCAACAACCCTGTCAATTGCTGCCCGTCCCCACTACCCTACTTAGATTCTTAGGTTATCTGGGTGATAGCATAGAATCCATAACAGGGAAAAACCTCCCTTTTAACACCTATAGTATCGATCGCTTGCTTGGTTCTCTTACCGTTGACTCTAGCCATATTCAAAAAACCCTGGATTGGCAACCTCCCTTTACTTTAGAGCAAGGATTAGCTCGAACCATTCAGCCAGAAAATTAGTGATAAGCTCAGATAGGGACAATAAGCAATAGGACAAAATTAACTTCTTGGTTAAGATAGGCAAAAGGCAAAAGGCACTCATGCAAGAAGTGGTTAGATATCTGTAGTTAATTGTGTCTAGCTACTTAATGCCAAATCCATGGTTGATAGTGTTTTTATGATAAATTCATACCAAATCCGTTTTTGATAGTATGATTAACTCTCAATCCAACTTTAAAAACCCAGTTATGGATTGTTTCCCCCGGCTCCGCAGCTCCGGCTCTCCTCCGCGACTGGCTTACTGTGGCGGACTCTATAATAGAGTCCCTGTCAGGTTTTTGTCCATTCTCAATTAACGGTTATTATTGCACTGACTAATTACCTTTACAAGAAGTTGATCATCGGGTAGGATGTACCCAATATGCCCATTGAATCTGGTCTTGAACTGGTCGGTTAATTAAATTGCCCATTATGGGTGACAGGCTGCCGCATCAGTATTTTGTCAAGATTTAATAGGCAACAACCAGCTAGTAATAGTTTGATCAAGGAGGCCAGTTCCCAGTTGGCTTTGACGACAAAACATGACAGTAAATATTAGTAGTGTAAAGGTTGACAATGTTGAAAAAAATTACTTAACCGTATGCAAACCGAGCAGGGTAGAAGAAATATTAAATTTGCCCTAGCCAGAAAAATCTTCAATCCCCTCTTAA
>NZ_JBLZRT010000029.1:0-75515 GCF_048564745.1 Microcystis sp. | reverse complement strand
CCCATTTCTCCATTTTTTTGCTTACCTCCACCTTGATTCCTTCTTTCAAAACTATACCTATCAATCGTTTCCCCTTTTTTTAAGTTTCTTCTCTTTTTGTTAAGAAAGATCCGACTAATGGATAGCTTGATAAGGGGGGATCTGACAATTTTTAACACCCACCTACTTATTAAGTGAGCAGTATTAAATAGACAAAGACATACATTTCAGCCATAGAACTATTTTGTTTAACTCTTGGAGATGTCTAATGGCATTAACAGTGCTGTCTTTTTACTGTTCACTGGTTACTGATAACTGGTTACTGATAACTGATAACTGATTTAGGCTGTTACTAGGGTTGCTTCCTTAGCTGCCATCATTTTCATCAGGTCTAACATCCGGCAGGAGTAACCCCACTCGTTATCGTACCAAGAGACGACCTTAAAGAAATTGGCATTAAGTTGAATGCCAGCTTTAGCATCAAAGATACTGGAACGGGGGTCGGTGATAAAGTCACTCGATACCACTTCCTCATCGGTATAACCGAGGATACCTTTCATCGGTCCTTCGCTGGCGGCTTTCATAGCGGCGCAGATTTCCTCGTAACTGGTGGCTTTTTCGGTTTTAAAGGTTAAATCCACCGCCGAAACGTTGGGAGTTGGCACACGGAAGGCCATACCGGTTAATTTGCCTTTTAGGGAAGGAATAACTAGGGTTACTGCTTTGGCTGCTCCCGTGGAGGAGGGGATAATATTTTGACCGGCGCCGCGACCACCGCGCCAATCTTTTTTCGATGGACCATCCACGGTGGGTTGAGTGGCGGTCATCGAGTGTACCGTGGTCATTAATCCTTCCGCTAGTCCGAAGTTATCGTTAATAACTTTGGTGATCGGGGCTAAACAATTGGTGGTACAACTAGCGTTAGAGACGATCAGATCCTTAGCGGGATCGTATTCATTATCGTTAACGCCCAGTACAATAGTACGAATTTTGTCGGGATCTTTGGTGGGTGCGGAGATAACCACCCGTTTGGCCCCGGCTTCTAGGTGTTTTCCTGCTCCTTCGGCGGTGGTAAATAAACCAGTGGACTCAACCACATAATCGGCCCCAGTTGCACCCCAGGGCAGTTGGGCGGGGTCTTTGATGGAGTAACAGGGGATAAACTTACCATCCACGACGATGCCATCTTCTTTTGCTTCTACCGTACCCTGAAAACGTCCGTGGGTGGAGTCGTATTTGAGCAGATAGGCAATATTATCGGGGGGGACGAGATCATTGATACCAACAAACTCGAAATCAGGATTTTGGATACCGGCCCTAAAAACGAGGCGACCGATACGACCGAATCCGTTGATGGCGACTCTTACTTTTGTCATGAAAAAAACTCCTTTGCAGCTGCGATAAGCTTAGGCACGATCAAGAAAAAACAATCCGAGAATTGATTAGCCTGTAGAGAATCACTATATATGCTAATCAGCTTTTATCGATCGCTAGATGAAGTATAGAAAGATTTTAAGTTTCAGTGCTTCCAAGATAAAAAATAATAAATTTGCTACCCTAGTCGTCCCCGCCACCGGCATCGAGAAAACCTGATTAGGCCTTTGTCAAAAAAGTAAAATATGATTATATAGCCTTTTGGGAAAAGTTGACATTAAAAAATCATTAAAAGCTTTCTGAGAATTTGTGGATCCCTAAGTTAAGAACATATTAATATGCCTTTAAAAGCCATTTAAAAACCCCGCCCGACTGACATAAATTCCCCTAGCCGGATTGGCAAAATATAGCTTATTTTAATAGTTTTTTACCCTCCGAAAGGTTAGACTCTTGATTACAGTTTGAAAACTGACCGAGGGTTAACCCTCTCGATAATCTGGAGAAATTGTCTATCAACTCTCTTAATCTCATCCTTCATAGATATTGGAGAAATATTCATGGTATCCGCACCAGAAAGACCCTTAACAGAACAAAATCCCCTTTCTCAAGACGAACTCTACAAAACCCATGCCTATTGGCGCACTTGTAACTATTTAGCTGTAGGTATGATTTATCTGCGCGATAATCCCCTGCTTAAAGAACATCTTAAACCCGAACACGTTAAGTATCGTTTACTTGGTCACTGGGGAGCAAGTCCGGCCTTAAGTTTTACCTACGTTCACCTCAACCGTTTAATCAAAAAATACGACCTCGATATGATTTTTATGGCCGGTCCCGGCCATGGGGCGCCGGGGGTACTCGGTCCGGTTTATCTAGAAGGAACCTATTCGGAAATTTACCCCGATAAAAGTGAAGACGAGGAAGGATTACAAAAATTCTTTAAACAATTTTCTTTTCCCGGTCACATCGGCAGTCACGTCACCCCCGAAACCCCTGGTTCTATCCATGAGGGCGGCGAACTAGGTTATAGTGTTTCCCATGCCTACGGTTCTGTTTTTGACAATCCCGACCTAATTACGGCCGTGGTGGTGGGTGATGGGGAAGCAGAAACCGGCCCCCTTGCCACCGCATGGCACTCGAATAAATTCCTTAACCCGATTCGCGATGGTGCGGTACTGCCAATTTTAAACTTAAACGGTTATAAAATCGCTAATCCCACCATTCTCTCCCGTATTTCGACGCACGAGTTAGAAAGTCTCTTTGTCGGTTACGGTTACACTCCCTACATCGTCGAATGTAAGGAAGATGAAGACCTGCTGCACTGCCATCAAAAAATGGCCGCTACCCTAGAACACTGTATCAATCAGATTCGCTCCTATCAACAGGAAGCTCGCAGCACGGGTATTGCTAAACGTTACCCCTGGCCGATGATTATCCTCCGGTCTCCCAAGGGTTGGACGGGCCCGAAAAATGTTGATGGTCATAAAGTAGAAGGATTCTGGCGCGCTCACCAAGTCCCCATGGGGGCCATGCAGGAAAACCCCGAACACTTGAGAAAATTAGAGGAGTGGATGAAAAGCTATAACCCGGAGGAATTATTTGACTATACCACGGGTAAATTTAAGCCAGAATTTAAAGAACTGGCTCCTAGGGGTCATCGTCGCATGAGTGCTAACCCGCACGCTAACGGCGGATTGGTGCGTAAAGACCTAAAAATGCCCGATTTTCGTCAATATGCCGTAGATGTCACCCACCCGGGCCAGGTGGAAGCGGAAAACACGGGAGTGATGGGGGTATTTTTGCGGGATGTAATGCGAAATAATATGACTAATTTTCGCGTTTTTGGTCCCGATGAAACTGCTTCTAATCGTTTAGCGGCTCTCTATGAAGTGACTAAAAAAGCTTGGTTAGCCGATACCTATCCGGAGGATTTAGATGGTAGCCAATTATCTCCCGATGGTCGGGTGATGGAGATGCTGAGTGAACATACTTTAGTCGGTTGGTTAGAGGGTTATTTATTATCCGGTCGTCACGGTTTATTTCACTCCTACGAGGCTTTTGCTCATGTTATTGATTCCATGTTCAACCAACACGCTAAATGGCTCGATATCTGCAAAAATCATGTGCCTTGGCGTGCTTCTGTTTCCTCTTGGAATCTGTTATTATCCTCGGTGGTTTGGCGGCAGGATCATAATGGTTTTAGTCACCAAGACCCCGGTTTTATCGATTTAGTAACCAATAAAAGTGCCGACGTGGTGCGGGTTTATCTTCCCCCCGATGGTAACTGTTTATTAAGTGTGGCTAACCACTGTCTCAAGAGCAAGGATTACACTAATATTATCGTTGCTGATAAACAGAAACACCTGCAATACTTGACCATTGAAGAAGCAATTAAGCACTGCACCAAAGGTATCGGTATTTGGGATTGGGCTAGTAACGATGATGACGGAATCAATCCCGATGAACCAGATGTAATTATGGCTTGCTGTGGGGATATTATCACTAAAGAATCTTTAGCAGCAACGGCAATTCTGCGGGAGGAATTCCCTTACTTAAAAGTTCGCTTTATCAATGTGGTTGATCTGTTTAAATTACAGTCTGAAAGTGAACATCCTCATGGTTTATCAGAACGGGATTTTGATAGTTTATTTACCCCTGATAAGCCAATTATCTTTAATTTCCACGGTTATCCTTGGCTGATTCATAAACTTACCTACCGTCGCAGTAATCAAGAACGTATTCATGTGCGCGGTTACAAAGAAGAAGGGAATATTAATACTCCCCTAGAATTAGCGATTCGTAACCAAGTTGATCGTTTTCATCTAGTAATTGATGTGATTGATCGCGTGCCAAAATTAGGTTCTGCTGCCGGTCATGTGAAAGAACGAATGAAAAATGCCATTATCGATAATCTCGATTATGCTTTTACCAATGGCATCGATAAGGACGAGATTACTAACTGGAAATGGCCCTATTAATTAGGCTAGAAAGTGGTTTAGGTGATGATAATTTATTAGTTTATCGATAAATTTCATCTTCCTATTCCACCTAAATAAAATATTATTTGAGTTTAATTATGGTGCAATTAATAGAGTTTGTATATAGCGGTTTTCACAGAAGTTAGTCCCGATTGAAACACTGAAATGCCTATCTATCAAGGGATTTACCATAGCAATTCAGTTTGAGATGTCAATGCGGAGAATGAGTAAGTCTAACTCATACCAATTCTCCAAAATCTGACTAAAAAAATTTTCATCCCCCCAGCATCTCCATCCCTGTTAAAAAAAAGGGAAAAAGGGGGACTTAAATTCGATGATTTGATCTGTAATTTCTCTGGGCAAAAATTGCTATTAACTACCCGGAGGGGGAATTACAGGAATTTCGATACCGTCCGGCGCTAAGGGGGGAGGTGTGGGGGTTTGTTCTGGCTGGTCAACAGGTTCAGGTGTACTAACTAAGGGGATATTTTCCACCACGGGAAGACGGGGAGTGATTGGTTGGGAAAACAGCGCTTGAATTGCCGCTTTTCTGGTTTCTGGAGGTTCCAAAGCTTGCTGCCAGAGACTTTCATAAAAGAAGAAAATCACCCCTAAACCCCGTTGACGAGCAGCCAATACCTTTTCTTCAATAAAGGGTAGGGCAATCGGTCGATTGCGTAAACCGGTTAAAACCCCCACACCGGTGGGGATAGTTTGCTGGGTTTCTTGAATTTCGGGACGCTCTAATTGTTTGAGAAAACTGGGCAGATCGGGACGATAAACCTGTACGATTAACTCATCGACTAATCCTTGCCGCACCCAAGCGAGCCAATCCTGTAAATGACCATTATAGGCGAATTCGTAGGGATTAGGGGCGATCGAAAGCAGTATATTCGGTTTAATTGCCTGAATTGATTCTTTGAGATTAGCCAGAAAAGCGGTGATTTTATCGGCCCGCCATTTTGTCCATTCGGGATCCCGGGGGTTAGCTGGAGGTGTTTTTTCCGTTTCCTGTTGATAAAGGGCGATAGTATAGGGATCATAGCCGAATTCGTTAGGTAAACTCAGATGATCGTCGAATTGGATGCCGTTAATATCGTATTGTCCCACTACTTCCAAGACTAATTCCCGCAGAAAATTCTGCACCTCGGGACGGAAAGGGTTCAACCACACCACCTCACCGGCTGCCCCCACCCAAGTGGTCCCTCCGTCGCGTTTTTGGGTTAACCAGTCTTGATGTTTTAAAGCTAATTCTGAGGTGGGAGGAGCCATAAATCCGAATTCAAACCAAGGAATGACTAATAATCCCCTGCCACGGGTTTGTTCCACCATTTCTGCCAAGATATCTTGTCCCTGCGCTCCCGTAGGCACAAAAGGCTGTATTCCTTCCCGTTGAGCAATCGCACTCGGATAGAGAGCATAACCGGAATTCCAGACCACGGGATAGATAGCATTAAAATTAAGATTAACTAATTGCTCGATCGCCTGTTGTCGTTTATCCCTGTCCATCAGCATGGCTGTGTCGTTGGTGGTAATCCAAACACCGCGGATATCGCCATCCCGACTTTGAGAGAAAGCAGCAGAAAAATAGCCTAAGAGTAGGACTATTAGAAAAGATGCTAAAAATAGTAGTATGGGGAGCTTTTTAAGAATTTGCCGCCAAGCACTGGTCGGAATTAGAAAAGTCATTTCTTTAAGGTGAAGATTAACGGTTTTAACTGGCTATAATACCAGCTTTGCTCAACTCTTTCAGGCTAGATTGACCCAAAATATATATTTACCTATTTCTTCACTCGCGACAATTGACCTTGACGATAAAAATCATCACGACGAACATCGAATTGCTTTAAGGCAAGTAATAACCGATTGGAAGGACGAAAAAGAAATAAGTTGACCCCTGGAATTTCTAGGACTTCTTTTAACTTATCGGTATCGGGGTTAGTGGTAGTCAGAAAGTATTGTACATCAGCATTAAGACGATAATTAAGGGAAAGCAAATCACCTAAGTTAGTCCAGTCATTACCTTCGTCGCTGATAATAATGGCATTGGGTACAGCATTGATTTTTCTGGCAACTTCGCCATTCCAATAACTAGGAACTTTTGCCCAACTGGTTTCGGAAAGAGCATTATTAAAGTTCGATATTATACTAGCAGTTAACAAAAAAGTCAAGATAATTTTACCTAAAATTTTACCTTGATTAAGCAATTGTGACAAGAAAAAAGCCACAGTTATATAGATAGTGGGAAAGGTGGCAATTAGATAACGGGTGACAGTTGATCTAGTGGTGGTCAAAATTAGATCGGGAATGACTAAAGCTAGGAAAGGTACTAGGGTTGAGGTAATCAGAAAAGTAAAAGCTATGGGGTTATTGTAGCGATAAACTCGATAAAAAGCATAGATAGTTAAGATTAAAAAAAACAGTCTATATATATAGGTGAAGATGTTATTAAAACCAAAATCGCTATCGCTAAATGGAGAAGTAAAAGTTAAGAGCCATAATTTACCGAACAATCCCCAATCGAGATAGTTAACGGCAGCCCAACTGGTGGAGTTAAAGGCCCTTTGAGAGTTAGTTAAAAAAACCCGTAACCAGGGTATATATAAAATTATCATTGTTAACCCAGATAACAGGAAAAATATCAAGTTATTTTTTCGCTCTGGTTTCATAACAAGATACCAAATTATCAAGGTTGCTTGAGCAAATAAGTTGAGAATAAAAAAGAGATGGGTGTAGAGTCCGAGAGTATTAGATAAGGTATATAAAGACCAATTAACAAGAGTTCTTTTTTTGAGGCATTTTAACAGCATTAATTGACTGATTATCGTTAACAAAACTAAAAGACTATACTGACGAGACATTTGAGCAAATATTATATCAACTGGAGAGAGTGCCAATAAAATTACTGCTAAAATTGCCGTTAACTTTGACGCAAATAATTCTAGGGATAGATAGTAAATAAATGGCAGGGAGAGAAGACTAAAAACAATCGCTAAACTGCGGGAAGAAACGGGAGAAAAACCGAATATTTTTTCCCAATAGCGAGAGATCATAAAGTATAAAGGTGGGTGTTGAGGGTCTTCTTTAGCGAGAGATTTAATCGTATCAAAAACATTGCTTTCGGGTTTCAGTTGTTGAAATTTTCCTAATTCTGTGGTAGATAAAAGACGGTTTTGAAAGATAGTATCGGCGATTTCCTTTGCTTGATAACCAGTGGTTCTAATGGTGGTGTAGGATTCATCATGCCAATAGATTTTTTTATCGATATTTGCGAAACGAAAAACCACACCGAGAGTTAGGATAATTGCCAAAAGTATTAAGAGCCAATTGGGAGTTTTATAATTAATATTTGCTTTCATTTTAATAATTAGAGCGACTTTGTTTAAGATTGAGAAACTTGGTAAATTCCGGTTGAAAAAGTAGCTTAATTGTGCCGGTGGGACCGTTACGGTGTTTAGTAATAATTACTTCGGCCACACCTCGATCGGGACTATCGGGGTTATAATATTCATCTCGGTATAACATCATAATTAAATCCGCATCCTGTTCGATACTATTATGGACGATGATATTATTGGCAATAAAGTTATGCAATTTATCTACTGTTAAATCATACACTTCTGTCTCTCCATCCGCTTGAATTGCCATAACTTCATCCCAATTAAAAGTTAGGTCTGAATTACTCAGAGAGCGAGGTAAAGCGATATAATTACCAATATTTAATTCATCTAATCTTTGCCAACCGTGGACAGTCAAAAATTTATGATTGGCTGTAGTTCTAATCGTGCGACCTAAACGAGTTGTTAATCGAAAAACTGGCTTAAATCCTGTGGAAAAGACCTTAGTTACCAGTGCTTTTTCTAATTTCATTGTTTCCTCATTAAGAGCAAAAACCGTAAAATTAGAGCAATTCACTAACTCACAAATTGGCACTTTAGCACGAGGATCGGCTAACTCAACTAAACTATCACCCGCTAAACATCCCGACTCGCGTAAATCGGACATCATCGGTCTTTTATTATTGCGAGATTCCACAGCGCGACTTAACTGAGAAAGAGCAATTACTGGAGCATGAATTTCTCTCGCTAAACCCTTAAGACTGCGGGTGATTTTAGAAATTTCCTGAACGCGATTATCACCTCCACCTTCCATTAATTGCAGATAATCGATTAAAACTAAGCCCATTTGTCCCTTTTTTTCTGCCTGTAAACGCCGCACTTGGGAACGCATTTGAAGCACACTTAAATTGGCACTATCATCGATATACATGGGCAAATTTAATAACTTTTCTAGTCCCCCAAGAACCTTCTCTAAATCATTTTGTCCTAAACGGCCCGAGCGAATCCGATTACTTTCGATTTTAGCCTCATTCGATAACAAACGTTGGGCTAATTGTTCCTTGGACATCTCCAAACTAAAGACAGCCACAGGTAAATTCTGTTGAGCGATATTATAGGCAATATTAAGAGCAAAAGAAGTTTTTCCCATGGAAGGCCTACCGGCGATAATAACTAAATCCGAGGGTTGTAAACCACTGGTCATCGCATCGAGATCATAAAATTGAGTTTCGATACCGGGTAGAGTGGTCGTCTCCTGCATTTTCTCAATTTCATTAAAAGTTTCAATTAAAGTATCCCCCAGAAAAATTAAACCCTCCTGGGGTCGTTTTTGGGTGAGACGAAAAATCTTTTGTTCCGATTCATCGAAAACATTTTCTAATTCTAGCGTCGTATCCCTGGCTAACTCGATAATTTCTCCCCCCGTGGAAATTAACTGACGACGCATATATTTATCCATCACTAATTCAGCATAGCGATCGATGTTGGCAGCCGAGACAGTGCGCTCAATTAATTGTAACAATCGCGGCATTCCCCCGATTTCTTCCAGCAGATGATTATCCTGTAACCAACTGCTAACCGTCATTAAATCCGTCGGTTTTCCCTTCCCTTGTAAGGCAAGTGCCGCACGATAAATATCTTGATGGGTTTTCACATAGAAAGCTTCTGGAATTAAAAAATCACTGATTCTACCTAACGCTTTTGGATCTAGTAAAATACCACCTAAGATAGATTCTTCCGCTTCAATATTTTGGGGGGGGAGGGATTGATCGCTAATCATTGTCAATGCTGACCGTGCTTTATCATTAATTATAGTCAGTTTCACCCTAATTAAATACAAATGTTCAGGTTAATGATAGGATTCAGTATTCAGGAGTCAGGAGATTGTTTTTATTTATTCTCCCCACATCCCCACATCCCCACATCCCCACACCCCACACCCGTTCGGCTGAGCTCACGGCCGAAGCCCACACCCCTTTTAAACAGGATTTAGTATGACTTTAATTGACTCCTCGGCGCTCTCCCCGGCCGTTTACTTTATTGGTGCGGGTCCCGGAGATCCCGAATTATTGACGGTAAAAGCCTATAAAATTCTCCAAAAAGCCGATGTTATCCTCTTTGCTGATTCCCTCGTCCCCAAACAGATTCTTGAGGATACCCGTAAAGATGCCGAGTTAATTCCCACCAGTAGCATCACCCTAGAAGAAATTATCCCTTTAATGATCGATCGCGTGCGTCGGGGTTTAGCGGTGGTGCGACTGCAATCGGGGGATTTAAGTCTCTATAGTGCCATCCAAGAACAAATTGAGCTTTTGACAGCAGCAGATATCCCCTTTCAGCTAATCCCCGGAATTAGTGCCTTTCAAGGATTAGCGGCTAAATTGGCCCTAGAATTAACGATTCCGGAATTAGTCCAGACAATTATTCTAACCCGGGTGGAAGGAAAAGCCTCTCCCATGCCAGAAAGTGAAGAATTAGCCTCTTTAGCCGCTCATAAAGCCAGTTTATGCCTATATTTAGCCGCCCGTCACGTTGACAAAGCCCAGGAAAAACTCCTAAAATACTATCCGGCAGAGCAACAGGTGGCCATTTGTTTCCGTCTCGGTTGGCCCGACGAAAAAATCTGGGTTGTCCCCCTGTCAGAGATGGCCCAACTAACCCATCGAGAAAATTTAACTAGAACTACCCTTTATCTCATTAGTCCCGCTTTAAACCAGATTACAGGAACTCGATCGCAACTTTATCACCCGCAACACTCCCATCTTTTCCGTCCTCATTCTTAGGTATTTTCTGGGAAGTCTATCGAAAGAAACACTAGGTTTCTACCTAAAGATAGATTTAAAGAGCGGCGATTTTGTTTAAAATCGCAGTAGGAGGTAGGACAATTTTAAAAACGTTTAAAATTCGTCTAACAATCCATGCACAGCTGCCCTATGTGTTCGGGAATTACCCTTCGTCACCTTGTGGTTGGTCGTGCCTACTGGTATTGTCCTCACTGTCGTCAGGAGGTTCCTAACTTCCTTGATTGCTCTAGTCCTGCCAAGGTAAAGGTAGAGCGAGTTAGAGCGAGAAAAACAGTCTAGATTTTCAAGTTGGTAGATGGCAATAAGACCTGTGGGATGTGTTAATTTTTAACCCATCCCACTTTACCTATCTATACATCCCGAGGATTGAGATGGCTCATTTCCCAAGTCACATAGGTACCGATCGGACTCCAAATCAGGTAGGGTAAGAGTAGGATGCCCGCCCAAGAAGAAACAGGGAAAACCAATAGCGCCAGAAGACAACCCAAGAAAAAACCCGTACCTCCGATAATCGTTCCCGCTTTGAGACTGCGTAGTTTACAGGTGACGGGAGTATAGGCAGTAATAGTCAATTCCACCAACAGATAAAAAGCCATCAAAAACCAGCGATTAGCCGGTTGAGCTTCCCAGACTAAATAAGCAGAAATTGCCCCACAAATATAGATAATTGTCCAGATAAGAGGGATTAATCCTTCAAAGGTTAACCAATCGGGACGACGCAATCGCGCAAACCAACGCACATCGCGAGAATTGAGTAATCCCCCAGCTAACGCTACCAAAAATCCGACGACACCGATAAGCAACCAAGAGGGAATCATCATTTTTAGCTATCCTCCGCTAATTTTGGCTTTGTAACCCGATTCAACGAGAATTTGTAGGATCTTTTGGCGATGATCTCCTTGGATCTCAATGGTATTTTCTTTAACTGTACCACCCGTTCCGCAAGCAGTTTTTAACTGTTTTAATAATTTCGTCAGAGTTTCGGTTTGGCATTGAAAACCTGTAACCATGGTAACGGTTTTTCCCGCACGACCAGATCGGGAGGTTTGTACTCGCAAATTCTGCTGATTTGGGGGTAATTCAGGGATGGAACGCTCAAAAGCTTGAGAATTGCTTTGATCTCCAAATTCCTGATAGGCAATCCGGTTTTTTTCTTTTGATTTACTCATATAGCAATTATCATACTGGGTTTGGGGTTTGGGGGTTGGGGGTTTTTCAGTGATCAGTAAACAGTAATCAGTGAACTGAAAACCAGCATCTGATAACTGATAACTGATAACTGATAACTGATAACTGATTCAAAGCTGACTGCTGATAGCTCTTAATTGGTTGGACTGGCAGCGCATTTGATTAAGTTCAGCTGCCGACATTCGATCGAGATGACCTAAAATCATATTAACTCGACCTTGGAATTTTAATTTTTCTCGATGTCGTGCCAAAAAATCCCAGTAAAGAAAGTTAAAAGGACAGGCAAACTCCCCGACTCGTTCATTTTTTTTATACAGACAACCCCGACAATAATCACTCATTTTATCAATATAGTTGGCCGAGGCGGCGTAGGGTTTGGAAGCGAGAATTCCCCCATCGGCAAATTGTCCCATTCCCAGTACATTAGTCTGCATTACCCAATCGTAGGCATCGATAAAAACACTATGAAACCAGTTTTCAATCTCTTGGGGAGAGCAACCAAAAATTAAGGCAAAATTGCTCAAAATCATTAATCTTTGAATATGATGGGCATAACCGGTATTTTCCACCTGTGATAATACTTGTTTGAGGCAATTCATCTCGGTTTGGTTACTATCCCAAAAGAAAGCCGGTAAGGGTTGTTGATGCTCAAACCAATTATGATTAGCGTAATCTTCTCCCAGATAATGATAAATACCCTGCATATATTCCCGCCATCCCAACACCTGACGGATAAATCCTTCGATGCTATTTAGGGCTAAATTATCTTTTTTATAGGCAATTGCGGCCCCTTGAATCACTTCCAACGGCGTTAGTAATCCTAGATTCAGATAGGGGGATAATAGGGAATGCCAGAGGGTTTCTTCTCCCGTTACCATCGCATCTTGGTAGGGGCCAAAGTTGGGCAGACAATTAGTAATAAAATGCTCCAAAACCTGTAAAGCTTGTCTGCGGTTTACTGCCCAGCGAAAAGGTTTGATTTTTCCATATTTAGGAATATCTAAAGCTTCCACATCAGCGATAACCTGAAGGGTAATTTCATCGGGTTCAAACCAAAGAGGAGCAGTAGTTTTTAATCCATCTTTGGGCGGTTTGCGGTTTTGTTTATCAAAGTTCCATTGTCCTCCTATGGGTTGATTATCCTCGATTAAAATCTGCCATTTTTTGCGACTTTCTCGATAGAAATCCTCTAGTAATAGTCTTTTACGAGATTTAGCCCAATTATTAAAATCTGTCCTTGTCCAGAGAAAGTGATTATTATCAATTAGGGTTATAACACAGTCTAAATTAAGATTTTTGATTAATCTAAGAAAAGGTAAATCATTAGGCATCATAATCTGTAATTCTTTAATGCCTAATCGTTTAATCCAAGCAGATAAAATCGGTTCAAAATCTTCAGCAACTTCGTAGGTGACAGACCATCCTAAAGTTTTTAATTCTTCGGCAAAATGACGCATCGCCGACCAGATTAAAACTAATTTTTGCTGATGATAGGGTCTTTGTCGAATATGATTGTGGGATTCAATTAAAATAACTGGTGTTTCCTGTGAATAGGCTTGACGATTAGCTAAAGCCGCTTGTCCTGTCCATAATTGATCCCCTAAAATCCAAATACCAATG
This sequence comes from Microcystis sp., assembly GCF_048564745.1. Classification (NCBI taxonomy): domain Bacteria; kingdom Bacillati; phylum Cyanobacteriota; class Cyanophyceae; order Chroococcales; family Microcystaceae; genus Microcystis; species Microcystis sp. The sequence continues at coordinate 62,234 of NZ_JBLZRT010000029.1, read as the reverse complement.
GTCATAATTATCTCATGGCCTCTACTATTCCGCCGTATTTTTTAGCCATAATATCCGCCATTTCCCGAGCAGAAAATTTACTGGCTTTGTCGATGCTGGGGGTAAATATACCCGTAGGGGTTAAATAATGGGTAAATACCCCGACTTTTTTGCTAATAATCCACATATTTCTTGAAGTCAAAAATCAAAAAGGGGATGGGAAGTGGGGTGTGGGCTTCGGCCGTGAGCTCAGCCGAACGGGTGTGGGGTGTGGGGAGTTTTCTCAGTGAACTGATAACTGATAACTGATAACTGATTAGGTTTTTGTCCTGAGACTTTGGGCGCTTAGATAAAGTTGCGTCCATTCTTTGACCACTTGTGTGCGTTTACAGTTTAATTCGCCAGCGATTTCCTCAAGGGTTTTACCCGCTTTTAAGCCATCGATAACGCTTTTACCCGTGGGAGAAAGGCCAGCATAGTAACTTTGCCATTGACTGAGAGTTAAGCCAAAATTATGCTCTTTCGGGCTGATTTGTAACCATTCAGCGATTAATTCTGTCCCTTCCTTGAGGGCAAAAACCTTAATCGCATGATAGCCAACTTTTTCCCGGATACGATAAATCCGTTGGACGGGAATATTCATCGCTTTGGCGATCGCATCTTGGCTTTCGCCCCCTAGATAGAGGTTAAACCAAGTCACCGCCTCCGGACTAACATTTTCCTCTAAATACTTAGCAAAACTCTCTTGAACTTTTACCCGGAGAATTTGCGCTTCTTGGGAAGTGCGTTGATCTTCGTAGGTAGCGATCGCATTTTGATCCAGTAAACTTAAGCTAGTTTCCCCCTCATCGCCACTAATTTCATCGGAGAGAATCCTGATCATTTCTTGCCGCGGCACATTAGTGATACCGCTCCTCGATTGACGACGGAGATAATTAACAAAACGATAGGCTAACAGGGGTTGATTGCGGATCGGACGCAGAGCGTATTCCTCTAGGGTGGCTAACAGCAGCTGATCACGAGTAGCTTGATCGTTGGTACAACGAGCGATCCATGCTAACTGGGATTGCAGATAGCGATCGCTATTTAACATCTCTTGAATAATTTCCTGCAAGACATCGGCCACCGCTTGCTGACGATCGCGACTTAAGGAAACCCAAGTGCGAATTTTTTGCCGGAGAGTGACACAAGCACCGAGACGATCAATCAGGTTACGATAGGCGCGGGTGGGATTAACTTTCAGATAGCGTTGCCGCAGAATTTGCCAAAGATAGACTAATCCCCGTTTAGCGATTTCTAAATCTCTCTCGTCTAAATTTTCCCAACGTTGGCTATCTTCACCGAGTAACCAATTGATAATGGTATCCCGTTGGCGATCGGTTAAGGAATCCTCTGTTTGAGAGAGGCGATCTTGCCATTGTTGCCTTAACTCGTCGATTATTGTCGTCATCGAAAAATTGAGTTCCAAACCCCGTCTTTTTAGGACGGCTTTAGTTTGAATATTAGCGCATTTACACGATATATGCTAAAACCTGAGCCATGGAGAAAGCCGATCGCACCGATTTTACCCAACACCCGACTAGAACGAACTAATCAATTAAGTCTTTGGCCAGATAATGATTTAGGGCGATTGCATCCCTGCCTAGGGTGTGTTCCCTGAAAACATGACAATTTCAAGGTTAACCAATATTTGGGAATGCACCACCCCTACCATTTATAATTCGGGAACATTTTCCTGTTCATAATTTTCTATTAATATTCCCAAAATTTCCATTAAAGAAGCAAGAGGATGATTTTCATTTTCTCCTATTTCATCTATCAAATTATCAAACATAATTACTAATTGTTCATATTCTGATTCGTTGCGAGGGATAAAGAGTATTGGCTTTAAGTTTGTCCAGGCTTGCCGTGTTTTCTCTATATCTATCGTCGGCATTTTTTTACTCCTTCCATTTGTTTTTGTCCTATTCAGCATGAGTTAAAACTTCTCGAATATATAGCGTTTTTCAGTCTGCTGAGGTACAAAAGTTATGGGTTTTAGGCAAAAGGCAAGAGGCAAAAGGCAAAAGGGAAGAAAGTAGATGTACCTCACTAGCTTAGGAAGCGCTATAAATTTTTTGTCGATTGTAATGAATCGCCGCTATGAGTCTAATCTTATTTCTGCCTATGTTAAAGACAGTCAGTTTTCCTACTTTGTCACCACTGGGGAAAATGGTTCTTAATTCTGCTATGGACTGAAATTGTCCTGTCTTTATTTTTTGATACCATTCTTTTAATGCTGATTTGGTTTCGGGATACCTTTCGGCAAATTCATTTAATTTCCTCCGACTGATAACGGGCATTTTATTAATAAATCCCGAAAATATTGCCCTTAATTAGCCTTAACTTTCTGCCCGATTGTATCGGCAGTGGTAGTGGAAACCATGGCCGCCATAACTTGTTCGGGGGAAACCGTAAAAGGCAGACGATGAATGTCCGAATTAGGCTGACAGGCAATTGCGGCCGCGTGGCGCAATTGGGCAAGGGAAACATCTTTTAATCCTAAATCCTCTAGGGATTTCGGTAAACCAATTTGTTCATAAAACTGGATTAGTTGCCCCCGGGCCGATACTGCTAATTGATTACCCAAAACTATTTCTTCTAGACGCAATTGGGCGAGAATTCCGTAGGCGACTTTTTCCCCGTGGAGCGCGTGATGGCAAGCGGGAATATGGGTTAAACCATTATGAATTGCATGGGCGGCCACGGTACGACAATTAGCGCCCCCCAAACCACCAATTACTCCGGCTAATAAAACGGTGGCATCTACCACCTGTTTCCAGTCTTCCCCGCCGATATTTTCCAGAGCCTGCGGGGATTTTTGGAAAAGGATATCCCGCAAAACCCGGGCCTGTTGGACAGCGGCAATGATCAGGGTTTCTGTGGAGTGACCGCTACTGACAGAAGCTTCGTACCATTTAGCGATCGCATCGCCAATACCGGCGATTAAGGTTCTTTTCGGGGCAGTTTGGATAATACCGTAATCGAGAATTAATAAATCCGGGCAACGGGCTAGGGACAGATCGTAAAGAAACGCCCCCGCATCGGAATAAACGTTAGATAGGGCTGTCCAAGCGGCACAGGTAGCGGCGGAGGTGGGAATCGTGGCGATCGGCAAATGGCACTGATGGGCGAGTAATTTGGCCGTATCGAGGGCCTTGCCGCCACCCACACCGATGATAAAATCTGCCTCATGACTCTTGACAGATGCCTTTAAATATGCTAAGGAATTTTCCGAACAATCGGGGGCGTAACTGTGATAGCTAGGAGTGAGATTTTTCAGGGGAGATGACAAAAAAGCTAAATTGCGATCGCCGCCAACCACGAGGGGACGTTTACCCAAATCCCCTAACTTGCCGGTGGATTCTTCTAGGGCATTGTCACCCCGAATCACTTGTGCGGGGGCGATTAACAGGGGCAAAACAGCGACAGCATTGGACATTTTTTGACAACCTCAAGGATTATTGGCTAAGTTTAGCGAAACTTTCGGGAAAAAGCTGTAGTTCAGGAGTATTATCCCCCGGGGCGGAGAAGGATTTTTTAATCTGTCCCAGGTACAAAGGAGCAGATAAACCGGGCTGAGGATGAACGAGAGTGCGAGCGCTAATGATAAATTGATTATTACCGCCAGCACCGGCGCGACCGGAGGAAAACAAGTCACTAGCGGCTTGTTTTAGGGTTGCTTCCACCTGCTCGGGAGTAACAGTATTGGGCAGGGAGATAACAGCTTGATTAGCTCCGTTATCATAGACAAGGGAGAATCTCACCGCTCCAGGAATTTCGGTACGGGTAAATAATCCTAACCCAAGACCGAAAATCCCCACCGTCAACACAGCCATAAAGCTAGTGATACCGACGAGACGAAAGCGGATTCCCCAACCGACGAGAAAAGCGATAATCGTAAGTACCAAAAAAACCAGCGTGGCAATGCCAGACCATTGGATGTATTTGGCAAAGTTCAGGGGAATGTCCATATTTTCTATAATACTGATTCTATGAAAACGGTTAGCATAAACCATTGTACCTATCCTGTGGTCGAAACTTTCCATTCCGTCCAGGGCGAGGGCTTTTGGACGGGAAGCAATGCTTTTTTCCTCCGTTTGGGAGGTTGCGATGTCTATTGTCCTTGGTGCGACCAAAAAGAGTCTTGGAATGCCCACCGTTATCCCCAACAATCCCTGGGGGAATTGGTAGAGATGGCAAAAGGGGCTAACCCCGCTATGGTGGTGATTACTGGGGGTGAACCTTTGATGCACAATCTTGATCCTTTAACCAAGGAATTAAAAAATCAGGGTTTACGGGTACATTTAGAAACTTCTGGCGCTCATCCTTTTACTGGGGTTTTTGATTGGGTGACTTTTTCTCCTAAAACTTATAAAATGCCCGATCCTAGTATTTATACACGGGTGAATGAGTTAAAAATTGTCGTGGCTCATCCAGAGGATTTAGAATGGGCAGCTATGCAGGAAAGTAAGTTATCGGAAGGGGTGATCAAATATCTACAACCCGAATGGAATACAGCAGAAAGCAAAGAGTTAGTCTTTAATTATGTTCTTCGGCATCCCCAATGGCGTCTCAGTCTCCAAACCCACAAGTTTTTAGGAGTCCGCTAACTGATAACTGATAACTGATAACTCAGGTTAACTAACTATTTTTCGCCTCTAATTTGGTCAAACGACTTTTAAGTTCCTGATTTTCCTGTTTCATTTTTTCTAATTCCTCGCGAATTTCCTGAATTGCTTTGTCGGAACCTAATTTTTTCTGGACTTTTTGTACTGCTTCCTCGGCTACACGACGAACGCGACCATCGGGAGTTCGATCGCTCAAAGCTTGTAAAATAGCGATAGCTTTGGCATTTTCTATCTGTCCTAAAGCGTTACACACTGCCACTTGTGTCAAGAAAAAAGTTTCCTTGGCAATGGTTTCTAAACGTTCCAAAATTACGGTTAATTTGTCGGTGGTTTGTCCGGAAGAAATCGCTCCTAGGGCGCGGATAGCTCCTAATCTCAGGGGTTGAGGCGTGCCTAAAGCCGTGTAGGTCAAAATTGACTCTAAAGCCGCCGGCGAGGTTTTTAACTGGCTTAAACCGCCAATTGCGCCCGCTCTTACTACCTCATTCCACCCCTTTCTTGACTGTAAAATATGATTGAGCAGGTCAATAATTTCCCCTTCTTGATTTTGCAATTGTCCCACGGCCATGGAGCCTAATCCTCGCGCTGTGGCCGCTTCCACATAATAACTAGCATCTCCAGCTTCTAGTAGGGATTTAAGCGCGTGATAACTATCTAAGGTTTTAATTTCACTTAATCCCTCGACAACTGCCCGACGTACTTGGGCTTTTTCGTCGTTTAAACCTTTAATTAAAGCAGTAACTGCCTGATCTAAACCAAGAGTTGCTAACTGTTTAGCCACCTCCACACGCACCCCCCAAAAAGGCTCATTTTCTAGGGATGTCCCTAAAGCTTCGATCGCTTCTAAACCGCCTTTTTTAGCAATGGCTATGGCTGCATAGATACGGGAAATCGGGTCGGGATCCTGTTGTAATTGCGCTTTTAATTCACCGATGGGATACTCAAGAGTGACGGTTTTGAGGAAATTATTACCCCGATCGAACTTGACAAAATCGGGCTTTTGTGCTAGGGGAAAATAGAAACTTTGTTCTTTTTGGTGAATCCGCAGATTGTAGGTAATATCCTCAGAGTTGAGATAGGCAAAAGCGACGGGAATTTTCAAGTCGAATAGTTCCTTTTCGTCTTGGGTTTGGGTGACAGTTAATTGGGCTAAATTATTCTGATTGTCCCAACTGTAGGCCACCTTATAATCGGGATGACCACCGCGATAAACATACTGATCAAAGAGGAATAATAAATTGTACCCGGTCGCTTTTTCGATCGCCCGTAATAAGTCCACAGTTTCCACGGTTTTATGGGCATTATCTCGCACAAAAGTATGAATCGCTTTTGCGAATAAATCTTCCCCCAAAATAGAGCGAATCATGTGATAAACACAAGCACCTTTTTCGTAGAGATGACGATCATAAAGTTCGATCGCTTCTCGATAAACATGAGTAACAATCGGACGACGATAGCGGGAAGCATCTTCTTCTAAATAACTTCTTGCTTCCCCTAATAAATAATAACTAGCAGCTGCTTTTCCGTATTCCGATTCTGTCCATAAAACCTCAGAATAGGAGGCCATTCCCTCTTTAATCCAAGCGTGAGACCAGTGTTTAATCACCACTAAATCACCGAACCATTGATGAGCTAATTCATGGGCAACTAAGCTTTCTGTCCAAGTATGATCAATGCTGGCTCTTTGATCAATTAAACAGCGATCGGTTAAAATTGTGGTGGAAGTATTTTCCATCCCACCAAAAATAAAATCATCTACACAAACTTGCGCGTATTTGGGATAGGGATAGGGATAACCAAACTTTTGGCTAAAAAACTCGATCATGCGGGGAGTTTTACCCATACTTCTTTGGCCCTCTTCTTCCCGTCCTTTTTCCACATAATAAGTGACAGGAACACCATTCCATGAGTCGCATAATTCAGCAAAATCTCCCACCGCAAGAGTCATTAAATAGGTAGGATGAATTTGCTTTTGTGACCAGTGATAAATTCTGTCCTCACCCACGGGTTCCACCGAGATTAATTCCCCGTTAGAAATAGCGATATAGGGTTGGGGAATTTTAACCCGAATTTCGGAGGTAGTTAATTGACCGGGGTAATCAAAACAGGGAAACCAAAAGCGAGAATCTTCATCTTCTCCCTGGGTCCAAACTTGCATCGGTTTATCGGGATAATATTCATCAGGTCCGATAAAATATAATCCCCGTTGTGGTTGCTTAACCTGATAGTTAATCGTCAGGATAATCGGTTTATCGGTGGTGGGTTGTAACAGATGAATGGTCAGGAGAGAACGATCATAGTCAAAGGGTTGACTGATACCTTCAATGAACACAGAATTAATATTTAGATCCACCGCATCCAGAGTTAAACTGCTAATTCCCTGACGAATGGGGGTGAGGGTAATCTGACAGCTGCCCTGAAAACTTTGTTGGGGAATATCAATAATTAAATCGAGAAAAATATGATTAACTTGTCCGGGTCGATCGGGGTTATAATGGGGTTTAGCCCCCGGTAATTCAAAGGGTTGACGCTGATTATTTTCCGTGTCGATGGTGAGATGAGACATATTAGCCCTAACTTGCTGATTTTTGTCCAGTAAACTTAAATTAACACGATCGGTCGTCCCTTTCCTTGCTAACAATAATCCCACCCCTATGAATCTCCCCTCCTTTCTCTGGTTATGGAAAATTGCCGCTTGGTCGATGGGATTTACCCTCTTTGCCTATTTTTTACTGGCAGTTTCGGGGGTAAACATGGGTTATCGACGACTTGCGGGCCAATCTCGACCGAAATGGTTAAGACCCTTTCATCTCCTCAGCGGCCTGATCATGGTTGCTTTGGTCTTAATTCTGCTGGGAATCGGATTAGTGGGAACAATCGGTCATTATGGCAGTTTAGGCCACTCTTCCCACCTGATAGCGGGTTTATCGGTGGTTTTTCTGGTTTTTGTTTCGGCAATTACCGGCCTGAACATTACAACTCGTCCACCTCTAGTGCGGTCTCTCCACATCGGCACTAATCTTTTATTGTTTCTGGGTTTTCTTTTTGTTACCCTAACAGGATGGGATGTGGTCCAAAAATATCTACAATAAAAATAGTCGGCGATCGAGTGGAGACTGTTTGATCAAGAAAAACTAGCCATCTCATCCCGAAAAATCGCTTTTTAGTGACAGAATACTCACCCCCAAATTATTATGCAAACCGTCGAATCACAAGCTATTAACACGATGTCAGTGCCAAAAAAAGGGCTACCGGTAACAATTATTACTGGGTTTCTTGGTAGTGGTAAGACTACTCTCCTCAATCATATTCTCAGCAATCAACAGGGATTAAAAACTGCTGTTCTTGTCAATGAATTCGGTGAAATCGGTATCGATAACGAACTGATTATCAGCAGTGATGACAGCATGGTAGAATTAAATAATGGCTGTATTTGCTGCACGATTAACGAGGATTTAATTCAAGCGGTTTATAAAATTCTCGAACGTCCCGAAAAAATCGATTATTTAGTCGTAGAAACCACAGGATTAGCCGATCCTTTACCGGTAGCCTTAACCTTTTTAGGGACGGAATTACGGGAAATGACCCGTTTAGATTCCATTGTCACTATGGTGGATTGTGCCAATTTTAGTCTCGATTTATTCAACTCGCAAGCGGCCTTAAGTCAAATCACCTACGGTGATATTATTGTTCTCAATAAAACCGATCTAGTGGATGAAGCGGATGTGGATTCTTTAGAAATAAGAATCCGGGACATGAAGGAAGGAGCGAGAATTATTCGTACTAGCAAAAGTCAGGTCCCTTTACCCTTAATTCTCAGCGTCGGACTATTTGAATCGGATAAATATTTCGACACAGAGGAAGAACACCACGACCATGATCACCACGACCACGATCACGACCATTGCGATCATGATCACGACCATGATCACCACCACGATCACGATCATGATCATCACGACCATTCCAATCATTTAGAGGTGGATGGATTTACTTCTATTTCCTTTGCTAGTGACCAACCTTTTTCGATTCGGAAGTTCCAATATTTCCTCGATAATCAGTTACCGGAAAGCGTTTTCCGCGCTAAGGGTATTCTCTGGTTTGATGAAAGTCCTAAACGTCATATTTTCCACCTCAGTGGTAAACGTTTCACTCTCGAAGATGACGAATGGAAAGGTAGTCCGAAAAATCAGCTAGTTCTTATCGGTCAAAATCTTGATCATGAAACCCTAAAAGAACAGATTAACAATTGTCTCAGTTTACCTGCTGTCAATCGCGGTAAAGGATTTGGGAAATAAACCCCGCTTTGTAAATCTACTAAGTTGGGATTTTTAAGGGGAAACTCTCTGCTAAAGTCGGGCGTTACTTTCGATTTTTTCCCTCAATCCAAGCTTTTGGGGGGTTCTACCCCCCAAACCCCCCGCGCATTAGCTTTTCGGTGGGATGCTTACAGGCAGCTGCTGATCCATTTGTCATCATCTAAAAGTCACCGATAATTGCTGATTGTCGGTATTTCTGCCTTCCTAACTCCTGACTCTAAGGACAATTTTTTGATTTTTACAAGAGGTCTATTGACCTTCTTGAGGTACTTTTCCCCCTAAAGATTCTACGATCGAGCGCGTATTTTCTTTCAGCATTTTTACATAACTATCGCCCCCAGTACCCACCGCACCGATCGAATCAGAATATAATTGTTGTGGTGCTAATTTCACCCCCGCTTCTTCGGCTACCGTGGTAATTAAAGCGGGATTAATAGTCGTCTCGGCAAAGATAGCAGCAATCTGGAGATTTTTAATAGCATCGGCTAGATTTTTCACCGTTTGGGCGCTAGGTTGTTCTTCGGTACTAATACCAATTAAAGTTCCCACTACTTTTAAACCATAGGCATGAGCATAATACTGAAAAGCGTCATGAGTGGTGACTAATTGCCTTTGGGAAGGGGGGATAGTTTCAATAGCCGCAGTAATCCAGCGATCAAGGTTTTCTAATTCCCTGATTAATTGGGCGGCATTTGCAGTAAAAATCTCTTTATCTTCGGGACTTAATTCAATCAATTGATCTCGGATTTTTTCCACCATGATTATACCATTTTTAGCCGAACCCCAAACGTGGGGATCGGGGACTTTCCGCCCTTCTTTTTCCATTTGTAAAGGCTTGATTGCTTCTCCCACGGCCACTTTTTTAGCTTTAACTGCCGTAGAATTGATCATTTTAATTAACCCCGGTTCGAGATTATAACCGTTATAGAGAATTAAATCAGCTTTTTCTAAAGCCACGCTATCGGCGGGAACTGGTTCATAAACGTGGGGATCATCCCCCGGTTTTAAAATATCTTGATGGTCAATTTCTTCACCGCCCACTCGTGCGGTTAAATCGGCGATAATTGTGCTAGTGGAAATTACCTTGGGTTTTTGGTTATCGGTGGTGTTAACCGAGGGATTACAAGCAACCAATCCCAAAAATAAACAGGATAAAATTAGTTTTTTCATCGGAAAATAGAGATGAGGGTTTAGAGGTTAGAGATGAGGGGAAATGGCATTGTTATCTATCTTGATTTTTTTCCTGACTAAAGACTCCTTTTACCATTAAAATAGAGAATAGAGAAGGTGTAAATTCAAAAGACATGGATAACCAAGCCCCGATTAAACTACCGAAAACCAGCGAATCCGACCACCTCAAGCGCATTCGTCACACCACCTCCCATGTTATGGCCATGGCGGTGCAGAAATTATTCCCGAAAGCCCAAGTTACTATCGGGCCTTGGACTGAAACCGGATTTTACTACGATTTTGATGTGCCGGAACCTTTTACCGATAAGGATCTCAAGGACATCAAAAAAGAGATGGTCAAAATTATCAATAAAAAACTGCCGGTGATTCGCGAGCAAGTTTCTCGGGAAGAGGCGGAAAAGCGCATTAAAGCGATTAATGAAGTCTATAAGCTGGAAATTCTGGCGGGAATTCAAGAACCCATCACCCTCTATCATCTTGGTGACGCTTGGTGGGATTTGTGCGCCGGTCCGCACCTAGACAATACAAGTGAACTAGACCCGAAAGCGATAGAATTAGAGACGGTAGCGGGTGCTTATTGGCGTGGGGATGAGAATAAAGCCCAATTACAGCGCATTTACGGCACAGCCTGGGAAAATCCCCAACAATTAGCCGAATACAAGCGCCGTAAGGAAGAAGCACTCAAACGTGACCATCGGAAATTAGGCAAAGAATTAGGTTTATTTATTTTCTCTGATTCTGTCGGTCCTGGATTGCCTTTATGGACCCCCAAAGGAACTTTAATTCGTTCTTTGTTAGAAGATTTTCTCAAAAAAGAACAGTTAAAACGCGGTTATTTACCCGTAGTTACTCCCCATATTGCTCGCGTCGATTTGTTTAAAATTTCCGGTCACTGGCAAAAGTACAAAGAAGATATGTTTCCCATGATGGCAGACGATGAGGAATCTGCTAGTAAGGAAATAGGATTTGTTCTCAAACCGATGAACTGTCCTTTTCATATTCAAATCTATAAAAGTGATTTGAGATCCTATCGGGAATTGCCGATGCGTCTGGCAGAATTCGGTACAGTTTACCGTTACGAACAATCGGGAGAATTGGGAGGATTAACTAGAGTTCGCGGTTTTACCGTCGATGATTCCCATTTGTTTGTCACTCCCGAACAATTAGACAAGGAATTTTTAAGCGTTGTTGATTTAATTTTGACGGTGTTTAAGAGTTTACAATTAAAGAATTTTAAGGCGCGATTGAGTTTTCGTGACCCCGAATCGGATAAGTATATCGGTTCCGATGAAGCTTGGGAAAAGGCACAATCAGCGATTAGAAAAGCGGTGCAAACTTTGGGGATGGATTATTTTGAAGCCCCCGGAGAAGCGGCTTTTTATGGTCCTAAATTAGACTTTATTTTCCAAGATGCCCTCGAAAGAGAATGGCAGTTAGGAACGGTACAGGTAGATTATAATTTACCCGAACGTTTTGAATTAGAATACGTTGCCGAAGATGGTAATCGTAAACGTCCGGTGATGATTCATCGCGCACCCTTTGGTTCTTTGGAACGTTTAATCGGTATTTTAATCGAAGAATACGCGGGGGATTTTCCTCTTTGGTTAGCCCCTGTCCAGATACGATTATTACCGGTTAGTGATACTCAATTGGATTACGCTAAAGAGGTGACAGCGAAAATGCAATTGTTAGGAATTCGCGCCGAAACCGATACCAGTGGCGAACGTTTGGGTAAAATGATTCGCAATGCTGAAACCGCAAAAATCCCCGTGATGGCAGTGGTGGGGGCAAAGGAAATGGAAACTAATAGTTTAAGTATTCGCACCCGTGCAGCGGGCGATTTAGGGGTAATTAGCGTCGAGGAAGTGGTGGCAAAATTAGAAAGTGCCATCCAAAATCACGGTAATTTTTAAGCGTTTGCTTATCTAATTCTATGGGGACAGAAAATATTTCTGTCCCAGTATTTTTGATAAGTACCTAAGCAAAATTAATTACACATTTCGATAAAGCTTTTGCCTATTGCCTCTTGCCTATCTTCACTAGGAAATTTATTTTGCACGACTACTTAAAGCGAGGAGATTTTTCCTGATTATCCTTTAGGTATCATCATCTTTTTTAAAGGGATTTTCCCCAATGCCTAGGCCTTTTTTGCTCTCTTTTAAGTCTTTCCAGAGGGCTTTAATTTTCTGGTAGGCTTCTAGAGAACTGATTTTGCCCCCGGTTTCCAGATTACAAATAAAACTGACTTTTTGGGCAAATTCCTGTAAATTGGCGTTAAATAGCAAGTTTTCTGGCTTAAATTCCCCATAGTAGGGGGCGCGAGGATAGAGAAAATTCTCCTTGCGGCGATCGGGGAGATTTGGGTTATCATCGTTAGGAGGATTCTGATTCATAGGGCGACGGCGGGTAATTTTGCGGAATTTCTTTAGATTTTTCGGTAATGGTAATGGGAGATAATATCAGTTGTTGGCTATCATTGAGGATTTAAGTAAAAACTTGACTGATTCGCCAAAAGTTGACCCTGGGGATCGTGACACTTTTTGGTTATAGGTTAAGGCTCGGTCTCAAAATGCTGGCAGTTATCTTTAAGCAGCAATTATACATTATTTTTTCTCAACAATCATCTCCCTGATGATCTAAATTTTTTATCTAGGTTGATCGCCAAAATTTACTGCTGCCGCTATCTGATTAACCATCGATTTTCGTTTATCAATTGCCGAGGATGATAACTATGGAAAAACTCTATGAAGGTAAGGCCAAAATTCTCTATCAAACCGATGATCCCGATATTCTCCTCACTTATTACAAAGACGATGCCACCGCTTTTAATGCCCAAAAACGCGGGCAAATTGTCGGCAAAGGAGAAATTAACTGTACTGTCTCCACTGCCCTATTTCAATGGTTAGAATCCCTAGGAATACCTACCCATTATATCGATCGCCCTAGTTCTAGGGAAATGCGCGTCAAGGCGATTAAAATCATTCCTTTGGAGGTAGTAGTCAGAAATATCGCCGCCGGGAGTTTGTGCAAGCAAACGGGATTAGAGGAGGGGAAAGTTTTACCTTTTCCTCTTGTAGAATTTTACCTCAAGGATGATGCTTTAGGCGATCCTTTGTTAACAACCGATCGCATAAAAGTGATCGATATTGCCAGCGAGGAGCAAGTCAATCAGTTACGAGATTTAGCCCTGCAAATCAATCAATATCTGCAAGAATTTTTCGATAAGTGCCAGATTATTCTCGTCGATTTTAAGTTAGAATTTGGAGTTGATAAAACGGGCAAAATTTATCTAGGTGATGAAATTAGCCCCGATACCTGTCGTCTCTGGGATAAAACCCAAGAGGATGCCCAAGCGCGCATTCTCGATAAGGATCGTTTTCGTCGCGATTTAGGAGATGTGGAAACTGCCTATCAACAAGTACAAGCAAGAGTTTTACAACAGATAGAGAGTTTATAACTTTAGGGTGTGTTAGCGAGCGCGTAACGCACCTTAATTGAGATTAGCAATTTAATAATTTATGTCAAGAAGAATTATCGGGTTAACAGGGGGAATAGCCTGTGGTAAATCCACGGTTTCCAATTATTTAGAAAATATCTACAAAATTCCTGTCCTTGATGCGGATATTTATGCCCGGGAAGCAGTGGAAAAAGGTTCGGCAATTTTAGAGAGAATTTTTCAGCGTTATGGCAGAAAAGTTAAAACTGAGGATAATTCCCTTAATCGCCAGCAGTTAGGAGAGATTATTTTTAATAATCCCGAGGAAAAAATCTGGTTAGAAAGTCAGATTCATCCCTACGTCAGAGAATGTTTTAATCGGCATTTAGAGCAGTTAGAAGCCCCGATAGTTGTTTTTTCTGTTCCTTTATTATTGGAAGCCAAACTAACCCATTCAGTCACAGAGATTTGGGTGGTTTCCTGCGGTTTAGAGCAACAAATTCAACGCTTAATGACTAGAAATAACTTAACTAGGGAACAAGCGATCGCTCGGATTAATAATCAAATGCCTTTAGCCGAAAAAATTGCCTTAGCTGATATTGTTTTGGACAATTCTGGGGATTTAGAAGCTTTATATCCCCAGATCGATCGAGCTATACAATAGGGATTAATTTTAAAACAACCAGGCAAATTTTCCCACCCCGAATTTTACATAGAGAATAATTGCCAAAACCAATAAAAATAGAAAGCCAATAATTAATAAATAGTCTTTATTGGTTAAGATTGATTCCTGTAAAAATGTGCGATTAGGATCACCAGAGAAAGCCTTAGCTTGTAAAACTACCTCTAGTTTTTGCGATTTAGCCATAGCATTTAAAATTAAAGGTACAGCGATGGAAGCATAAATTTTTCCTTTTTGCAGCCAACCCATTTTTTCTATTGCTAATCCTCGTAATCTTTGAGCAGAAATAATCGATCGAGATTCTTCTACTAGGAGAGGAAATAAACGCAGGGTAGAGGAAAAAATAAAGACTATTTTGTAAGGAATTCTGGCTTTAGTTAAACTCACCATCATCTGATTTATATCGGTGGTAAAAATAGCGAGGGGAATAATTAAAACCATCGTGAGAGTTTTAAAGATAACATTTAAACCGTAGAGGGTTCCCTCCACAGTCATTTTAGTAGAACCGACAGTTAATAAGGGAGTTAATTCAGTTTTTCCCGTTAAAGCTTTTACCTGTTCCACATTAAAAAATCCCATGGTAATTAATAAGAATAGATAAAAGGGAGCCATGAATTTTAAAATAGTGAGGAGATAAGACCATTTTACCCCCGCCCAGAGACAAGCTAAAGCGACAATAAGAGTTAGAAAACCGCCAGCGAGAGGACTTTCCCAAGTAAAAGCGATGAGAGTAACCACGATCATCATGGTTAATTTTGTCCGAAAATCTAGGCGAGTAAAAGGAGAATCTCGATCGACGGTTTGCCAGTTAAATGATTGCATAATCAAGAAAAAAGTTAGTAAGTAGCTAGGTGTTAAAAACTGTCAGATGCCCCCTTATTAAGGGGGATCCCCCCGCCTATCGGCACCCCCCTTATCAAGGGGGGCAGGGGGGATCGGCACACCCTTATTAAGGGGGGATATATCTTCAATTTAATTATAACTTTAAGGGAATGAGTTAATTACCCATCCCCATCAATCCCCTAGGAAGGGTTAGTAATTCTCTTCATTTGCTCTTGAATTTCAGGGTTATAAATCTGGAGATAATTCCAATAATTACCAAACACCGATTCTATATAACCCTTAGTTTCCCTAAAGGGAATATTCTCAACAAATTCATCGGGATCGCTAAAATCAAAACGCTGTTTCCATTTAGAAACTGCCCCAGGTCCAGCATTATAACTAGCCACGGCAAAAAGTGAATTTCCGGCGAATTTGCCGTGGGTATAATCGAGATACCATGTCCCCATCATAATGTTATCTTCGGGATTAGTTAAAGAATAACTTTTATTGCCAGTATTACCCGCGATATATTTACCCGTATCGGGCATAATTTGCATTAATCCCACTGCCCCCACAGGAGAACGAATTTCTTTTTCAAAGCGGGATTCTTGCCGGATTAAAGCCGTCACTAGCAAGGGATTTAATTGTCTATCTTTTGACCATTCCAGGATAGTATTGTAGTAGGGAAAGGGGAATAAAGCGTGCCAGTATTTATCATTTTGTCGCAGGGCTTTCCATGCTTCCCTTTCCTCCGGGGTATCTCTTTCTCGCAAGCGCCAAATCAGGTTAATTCCTTCTAAATTTTGATTGCGAGAGAGTTTATAGACACCGAGGTTAAATTGTTCATCAACGCTTAAATTCCAAGGATCGACAATTTCTGCTTGAAAGAGATTCCAAGCGTCCGTATCTTCACCAATTCGATATAATTCCTTGAAAGCTTCCGAACCAGCGGGGGGATCGTTACGAGTGGCGGGTTTGACGGTGGTAGGATTATAGGAGCGGACAGTGGTAAAATCCCCCACGTCCCAACCTAATAAGACCGCCGAGCGCCAAGCATAATAGGAATGGGGATGACGAGAAATAGTGTAGGTAAAAGCTTGTTTTGCTTCTTGGTTTTTGCCGAGTTTTTGCGCCCATTTTCCCACCCAAAAGGCCGCTTTCGGGGCAATTTGACTATCGGGATTATTAACCGCAATTGGCTGCGCCCACTGCCACGCCTTGGCGTAATCACCGGATTTAGCAGCTCTTTGGGCCATTAACCAGCGATAATCGGCGGCTTCGTCGGATTTTGGGTATTTATTTAATAGAGTCTGCCATGTTTGACTAGCGGCCTGAGCATTAGTTGATTCCAGTAATTTGGCTTTCGCTTCCAAAGCTTCCGGAGCGCGATCGGGAAATTGCTTGACAATGCGATCGAGATATGCTATGGCATCGCGGTTAGGAGAAATTTGAGCGAGTCGCAGTAATCCCAAACCGGTTTCTGGGGCCTGGGGATAGGTTTTAATTAATTTTTGGTAAGCGGTGCGAGCTTCTGGCAGTTTTTTGGCAATTTGTAGCCCGCGGGCGTAACGATAGGCTTGTTCGGGGCTAGGAGTGGCTTTAGCGTAGGCTTTATAGGCTTTTTCGTACAATCCCGACTGCCAATAACCCGCCCCAATCATTGCCCAATCCGCCGGAGTTAACTGCTCGGCGTAGTCTTTCACCAAACGATCGCGGGCTTGATTGAGGGTAGGATCAAAAGGATTAGCCTTGGCTAACTGCAACCATAAGGGAAATTGATCGGGATTTTCTTGAAGACGTTGGCGAATTAAAGCCAAAGTACGCGGGTGTCGGGGGTATTCCTTGAGCAATTTTTCATGATAACTGGGGTCGTATTTGCCCAAAGAGTAGTAAGCTTCCGCCACTACGGGCGATTGGGGATAGGTTTCCAGTAATTTTTGCCAAATTTCTCGCGCTCTTTCACTATCATTGCTTAATTCGTGGGCGCGTCCCTGTTTGAGGAGAATCTGGGGAGCGAGGACAGGATATTGTTTTTCTAAGCCTTCTAATTGTTTTAAAGCCGGACCCCCTTCATATTTTCTCAATAAATCCATAGCCAAGAGATAGCGGGCGCGACTACGATCTAAAGAGGGCGCGTTGGCATCAGCAACATCTTTTAACTTGACATCTCGCTCGGTTTGTGGTAGGGAAGCGCTATCAACTACGGCAGAGGGTTGGTTAGGATCTTGGCTAGGAACCGAAGCACTATTGCGATCGAGCCAAGCGAGAATTTTCGGGTGAAAGAGAAAGAGACTGGTGAGAGTAAAAAGGGCAACCCCAGAACCTAGTCCAAGAATGAGCGGGGTGTGAGGGGGGAATTTCTTAAACATTACCTTAATTCAAGACAGCAACTCAACATACATTATCAGTGATCGTGGTGACAGGTTGTTTGTTTCAATCAGGTTGGGGGGTTGTTCAGTTATCAGTAAGCAGTAATCAGTAATCAGTGAACTGAAAACTCCCATCTGATAACTGGTAACTGATCACTGATCCCTGAGATATGGTACGCTAAACAGGATTTAAGTATTATTAATGATTACTATGAAACAGCGCGGCGTGACGGTTTGGTTAACAGGATTGAGCGGTGCGGGGAAAAGCACGATTACCGAGGCATTACAGGCAAAATTAATCGCTGAAGGTTATTCCATTGAAGTTCTCGATGGCGATGTAGTACGGACGAACCTCACCAAAGGTTTAGGATTTAGTAAAGAGGATCGCGATGAAAATATCCGTCGCATTGGTTTTGTGTCTAATTTGCTCACCCGTCACGGTGTGATTGTCCTAGTTTCGGCTATTTCTCCCTATCGTGAGATTCGCGACGAAGTACGGGGGAAAATCGGCAGTTTTGTCGAAGTTTTCGTGAATGCGCCCTTAAGCGTCTGTGAGGATCGCGATGTGAAAGGATTATATAAAAGAGCGCGTGCTGGCGAAATCAAGTCTTTTACGGGAATTGATGATCCCTATGAACCACCTTTTAACCCGGAAGTGGAATGCCGCACCGATTTAGAGACTTTAGAGGAAAGTGTCGCCAAAGTCTGGAACAAATTGACGGAATTAGGCTACATTCATCAAGCGGTGGCGGTTTAATCCCAGAATAACTTTGTATTATTGGAAAACATCGTAGGGACGTGGACTACAAACGTCTCTACCCCCCGATTAACCCCTTAAGCAAATTTGTTAGTTAATCTCCTTTTCTTCAGTACCTAAGCCAAGTTAATTATACCTCTCCCTAACCAAACAGTAATCAGTGATCAGTAAACAGTAAACAGTAAACAGTGAAAAGACAGTAGGAAACTTCTATTTAATACTGCTCACTTAAAACTAAAATCTGATAACTGATAACTGATAGCTGTCTCCTATCTCAACTAGCAAATTAATTTTGCAGGAATACTTAATATTTAAAGGTGCTAAATTATTTTGAAATCTCGCTCTAGTTATTGGAACCTCATTCCCTATCTCCGTCCCCAAACCCAAACAATTATTTTGGCGTTTATCTGTACGATCGGATTTACGGTATTTTGGCCGATTTTAGCTTGGTTAGCTGGACAAATGGCCAGATATATCGGTGAGGGAAATGTGCAAGCATTGGCGACACTTTCGGGGGTGGGGGCAGTGGTTTTTTTACTGCGGGGAATGTCTCAGTATGGACAAGATTCCCTGATGGCAAAAGCTTCTTTAAAAATTGCCCTGGAATTAAGAAAAAAAGTTTATGCACACCTGCAAACCCTCGGTTTAAATTACTTTGAAACAGCAAAAACCGGTGATTTATCCTATCGTTTAACGGAAGATATCGATCGCATTGGGGAAGTAATTAACAAATTTTTCCATGATTTTATTCCCTCAGCCTTACAGTTAATTGTCGTCTTTGCCTATATGTTTATTGTTAACTGGCAATTGACGATCGCTGTCATTATTATCGCTCCTTTGTTGGGAGTTTTGGTGGGATTTTTTGGTGAAAAATTATTACAATATGCTCGTCGCGCCCAAGCGAAAATATCTAATCTTTCTTCGTTATTAACCGAAGTTTTTGGCGGTATTCGTGTGGTGCAAGCTTTCGCTGCTGAAGATTATCAAACCGAGCTTTTTGCCCAAGAAGCGGAGGAAAATCGCCGCGCTCAATACCTATCAGAATCCACCAAAGCTTTACAATACGTCGTGGTGGGATTCTTACAAGCTCTCGGTGTCATCTTTTTATTCTTTCTCGCTGGTTGGCAAATTTCCCAAAAGAATTTAACTGGAATTGACTTTGTTAGTTATGTGGCAGCGGTGGCAATGTTAATCGATCCCATCGCCCATATTACCAGTAATTATAATCAATTTAAACAGGGGCAAGCCTCCATGGATCGGATTTTTGAATTGTTAGCTATTCTGCCAACAATTACCGAAAAACCGAATGCGATCGAGTTGCCACCCCACAGCAAAGAAGTTGAATATTGTCAAGTAAATTTTTCTTACAATGAGGACAGACAGGTTTTAAAAAATATTAGTTTTACTGCACACGCTGGCGAAATGATTGCTTTAGTGGGAGCATCGGGAGCGGGAAAAACCACTTTAGTTAATCTTTTATTGCGTTTTTATGACCCCACTTCTGGCAAGATTTTAATCGATGGGGTGGATATTCGTGATGTGACTTTAAAAAGTCTCCGGCGACAAATTGGCGTAGTTTTGCAGGAGAATATTCTCTTTTCTGGCACTATAGCCCAAAATATCGCTTTTGGCCAGGTAGATTTTAATCTACAAGAGGTGGAAAAAGCGGCAAAAATTGCCAACGCTCATCAATTTATCGGTGAACTTTCCCAGGGTTACTATACCTATGTGGGAGAAAGGGGTGTTAATTTATCGGGTGGACAAAGACAAAGAATCGCCATCGCGCGAGCGGTTTTATC
Organism: Microcystis sp.; assembly: GCF_048564745.1. NCBI lineage: Bacteria > Bacillati > Cyanobacteriota > Cyanophyceae > Chroococcales > Microcystaceae > Microcystis > Microcystis sp. The sequence goes on along the minus strand of NZ_JBLZRT010000029.1, from coordinate 42,210 downwards.
TAATCCGAGAATTTTAATTTTAGATGAAGCGACTTCAGCGCTCGATTCGGAATCGGAAGCTTTAGTGCAGGAAGCTTTAGAAAGAATTATGACGGAGCGCACAGTATTTGTTATTGCTCACCGATTAGCAACTGTCAGAAAAGCTAACCGTATTTTAGTTTTAGAAAAGGGTGAAATTATCGAGGTGGGTAATCACGAGGAGTTATTAAATCTTAATGGTCGTTACGCTCAATTTCATGCTAGACAATTTCAAGATTAGTCTATTTGGCGTTAAGAGTTGGGCATTATTTCTGATTTTATCACTCAAGCCAAGTTTTTGGGGGGTAGAACCCCCCAAACCCCGGAGCGCATTAGTTTTTCGGTGAGATGCTTACACGCGGTTGTTCATATATTTGTACTAATTTAAGAGTCACCGATATAGCAGTTATCTTAATGGTGAGGTAGGAAGTTTTCGTTTTGGAAAGTCAGTTGCGGAATTAGGTGGCTCTCTTATCTTTGTGTGATAACTTATATAGTAGTGATCGATCTTTGTGTCCTTTGTGTCTCTGTGGTTCGTTCCACTCACTCGCCGGCAACACTGTATCTTAGAATACATTTTACCCACCAAACCTAAGAGAGACATTAGGTTAGACTTCATCTTTAGGGAAACGCTGTAAGTATCCAGACAGAATTAATTACACATATTTTTCCGTCCCCTCTACTTAGGGTTTTTTTCGGGGAATTCCTCGCAGGGTTAAAACATCATCGAGGGTGGAACAATAGTTTTTTAAACCAAAATCAGCAGGAGTATAGGTTTTAATGTGGGTGAAGTGGCGATAATTCATGGCAAAGCGGTCCCATGGTTCCATCTGCAAGTTAAAAACTTTGATAAAAAAGTTAGCAATGGTTAAAGATAAAGGAATGCGAAAATAGATTTTTTTGTTTAAATAAGTACAGATTTCCTCCACTGCTTGGTTAGCTGTTGTGCGTTGATTGCCTAGGACAATTTTGCTTTCTGGTGCGGGATTTTCGATTAAATAATTCACCACTTGAGCTATATCTTTGGCATGGATAAAATGAAAACTGCCATCAGCTTGAAACCAACGCACTAAACCGATATATTTCAACACATCTGGTAAACCACCATAGATATGAGAATAGGGTTTATTTTCGTCACCACCTAAGACAAAAGTGGGGTATAAAGTGATAATTTTATCGGCGATTTCTAGGTCAGTAAATTTACTATAACAAATATATTTAGTGCGGATGTAATTAGTTCCTATCTCCCCAGCTTCCGGTAAAGGTTGATTATTTTGATTGAGAATGCTTGCAGTAGAAAAGTAGAGGACTTTCTCGCAGATTTGAGCATCTAAATAACTAATTAATTCTAGGGTTTTTACCACATTAATCTGATAACTTTCCTCCTCTCCTCCCCAACTGGTAGCAATTAAAACCGCTATATTCATTGTTTTTAAAAGCTCCGCATATACCCCAATATTTTCCATATCGCCTAAAAGTATATGAACATTTGATCGCCCTTGGTAAGCAAATTTTAACTTCTCTGGATTACGCAATAAAAAATATAATTCATAGTCGGGATTTTCCAGTAAAATTTCGGCGATATAATGCCCAATACAGCCACTCACACCCGTTAGAAATATTTTTTTCATTATTTTAATTGATCCAGCAGAATTTAGGGGACAGTGTGAAAATAAAAAGTGAGTCACGGGTTCGGATTTTGGAGAGCTGCATCTAAACTTTGCAGAAATATCAAAAATGAGTAATGGTCAGTGACTCTTAAATTATTACAAATATATCAGCAGCTGCGTGTAAGCATCCCACAAAAAAACTAATGCGCGGGGGGTTCGGGGGAGGTGCTTCGTCCCCCGACGGGGGGTTTGGGGGGTAGAACCCCCCAAGAGTCTGGATTGGAAACAAACAACCTAGAAAGCACAGTTTTTTAACAGAAGTTATCAGAGAATCCCAACTTAGTAGATTTTAAATTATGGGATGCACTCTTAGGTGTTGGGTGTTACAGACGATTTCCTTACCTCCTAACCCCTATTCCCTAAACCTTGATCACGACATCCTAGGCGTGAACTGCTAATAATTGATCCGCTTGTTTAGCGGTTTCAAAGAAGAAACGCACGTTATCTTCAGGAGTTCCCACCAAAACACCATGACCTAAATTGAGAATATGACCTTGATTACCCGCTTTACGAATAGTATCAAGAATCCGCTCGCGAATAAAGGACTGGGAACCGAATAAAACCCCCGGATCGATATTACCTTGAACCATCATCGATTTACCTAAACGCTGTCTCGCTTCCGCCATATCGACGGTCCAATCGACGCTAATAATATCAACCCCCGATTTACCCATTCTTTCCAAAACGCCGGCGCTGCCACTAATGTAGAGAATTAACGGTGTATCGGGATGGGTTTCTTTCACCAAACGAACTACTTTTTGTTGATAGGGTAAGGCAAAAACATCGTAATCTTGGGGAGTTAATTGACCCGCCCAAGAGTCGAACATTTGTACCACTTGCGCCCCACAATCAATTTGATAACGGACATAAGTGGCGATCATATCCGCTAATTTATCTAAAAATTGGTGCAGTACCGAGGGTTCCGAAAAAGCCATCCCTTTAATCACAGAATAACTTTTAGAACCTTTCCCTTCCACTGCGTATGCTGCTAAAGTCCAAGGCGCTCCGACAAAACCGAGGACAGTGGATTTGTTTCCCACCTCTTGACGCAGGGTTTTTAAAATCGTTTTGATAAAAGGTAAAGACTGATCGGGATCGAGGGGATTAAGTTGGTCCACCTGCGCTTGAGTACGAATGGGAGAATCGATAATCGGCCCCTTACTTTCGATAATATCAAAGGGAATACCAATTCCCGCTAGGGGAGTGAGGATATCGGAGAACATGATCACCCCATCCGGTTGAAAAGCGCGCCAGGGTTGCAGGGAGATTTCGATCGCTAAATCGGCATTTTCCGATCTTTCCCGAAAACTGGGGTATTTATCCCGCAATTCTCGATAAATCTGCATATAACGTCCTGCTTGTCTCATCATCCACACGGGAGGACGGGGTAAGATTTCTCCTTTGGCAGCGCGTAATAAATAAGGTATTTCAGGGGAGTCAGTCATATCAGGATGATTATTCTATTGCCTTTTCTACGGTATCATCCCCCGTACAGCTAATTTTTCTAGTTTTTCCTTAAGAATTGTTAACGAAAATTATCCCCCCACCCTGGGGTGAATTCGACGCAATCGCAAGGCATTCGTCACCACGGAAAGGGAACTTAAAGCCATGGCAGCGCCGGCAATAATCGGATTGAGCAGAAAAGGATAGAGGACTCCGGCAGCGATGGGAATGGCAATCAGGTTATAAATAAAAGCAAAAAAGAGATTTTCTTTGATATTTCGCATTGTTGCCCGACTTAACTCAATAGCGGTCACAATTCCCTGTAAATCTCCCGAAATTAAGGTTATATCGCTGGCGGCGATCGCTACATCGGTCCCTGTGCCAATGGCAATACCTAAGTCCGCTTGCGCCAATGCGATCGCATCATTGATGCCATCTCCAACCATGGCGACTATTTTCCCTTTTTTCTGCAAATATTCGATTTTTTCGGCTTTTTGTTCGGGACGGAGTGCGGCAAAAAAGCGCCGAATACCCAACTCGCTGGCGATCGCCTCTGCGGTTTCGAGGTTGTCCCCCGTCATCATCATCACCTCTAAGCCCATTTTTTTGAGCTTGGCGACCACTGAGGAAGAAAAAGGTTTTAAAACGTCGGAAATGGCGATAACCCCCTCTAAACCCCCGTTAACCGCTATCCAAGCCACGGTTTTTTTCTGCCATTCCCAATCGTGGGCGACTTTTTTAAGAACTTTTGTTTCAACTCCTTGACGTTCTAACCATTGTTGTGTACCGATTTGCACGAAATCCGACCCGACTTTTCCCTGCACTCCTGCCCCAGTTATTGAGTCAAATTCGGTTACTTCTAAGGTTTTAATCTGGTTTAAACGCCCATATCTAACTATTGCTTCTCCTAGCGGGTGTTCAGAATGATTCTCCACCGATACGACTAACTGCAGCAGCGATAATTCCCGTCCATCCCCCACCCCCTCGCGAGTCAAGAAGTCCGTCACCGTTGGTTTACCCTGGGTGAGAGTTCCCGTTTTATCTAGAACAATAGTAGTAATACCCTGGGCTAATTCTAAACTTTCGGCGTTTTTAATTAAAATTCCCTGTTTTGCTCCCTGTCCTGTTCCCACCATAATCGAGGTGGGTGTAGCTAATCCTAGCGCGCAGGGACAAGCGATAATTAGGACTTCCACCATTGTAATCAAAGCGAGGGTGAGATTACCCGTGCGGAGAATCCAAAATAGGAAAGTTATTACCGCAATAATCATCACCACCGGCACAAAATAAGCGGTCACTCGATCGACTAATCTTTGTATAGGTGCTTTTGATGCTTGCGCGGTTTGCACTAATCGGACAATCTGAGCTAAAACCGTATCTTTTCCCACCCGTAACGCTTGCATTTGTAGGCTACCGGTTTTATTAATTGTCGCCCCGATTACCTGTTGATTGATAGTTTTTCGCACGGGTAAACTTTCCCCCGTCACCATCGATTCATCAATGCTAGAACTGCCCTGGATAATTATGCCATCGACGGGAATTTTTTCTCCCGGACGCACTAAAATTATATCTCCTACCTTCACCTCTTCTATTGGTATATCTAGCGTCTGTTCTTCCCTAATTACCCTAGCAGTTTTTGCCTGTAATCCCATTAATTGTTTAATAGCGGCGGCCGTTTCTTTTCTGGCACGTTTTTCGAGGAAACGACCGAGTAAAATCAGGGTAATGACGATAGCTGATGCTTCGTAATAGACATGGGAATCAAACCCCTGTTTTTCGATAAAATCGCTTCCGAAGGTTAAAAACAGGGAATAAAAATAGGCGGCACTGGTTCCCAAAACTACTAAAGTGTCCATGGTGGCGGTGCGATTTTTAAAGGCTTTCCAAGCATTTTTATAAAAACTTTGACCACACCAAAATTGGACGGGAGTAGCGAGAATTAATTGGAATAAGGGAGCGTGTAACCAGTGGGGAATAAAAGATAGAGATAAACCCGTCATCATCGGCAAAGAACCGATAAAAAGTATAATACTAATAACAATAGCGATCGATAGTTTAGTGAGAAGTTCTTTTTCTGGCCTGGATTCGAGATTAATTTCCGTTATCGGTGTAGCTTGGAAACCGGCATCCCTAACTTTTGCTTGAATAGTGTTAAGATCGGTACGCTTGGGATCATAGTCCACATCCACCTGTTCCATGCCAAAATTAACTTGACATCGAATCACTCCGGGGATAGATTTAATTATCCGTTCGATCGAATCAGCACAACCAGCGCAACTCATCCCGGCGAGTTTGAGAGTTTGATGGGTCATAATTTTAATAGCAGCGGAAGTCAGCAAGAAAATCCCCTGCAGCAGAGTTATATCTTTAGGATAAAATATTCCCCTAGCTGCAGGGTCAAGAATCCTTTGTTAATTTTTCTGAATAGATATGAAGAAATGTCAAAAAGAGTGCTTATATTTTCCTAACACACCCTTAATTTTTGTGGACAAATTTCAATTAACCCCACTCTGTTGCGTATCTTGACCCTGCAAAGCATCGGCAGCAGAAACACCATCACCCTGAAAACCAAAATACCATAAAGTAGCGGCAGCTTCAGCGCGAGTTACTGGTCTTTTTGGCTGAAATAGGGTAGTAAAACCAAAAACTCGCCGAATATTGGCTTGTTCAGCATTTTGAAAATCGGCATAAAGAGCGCGCACCAGCTGCGGGTTAATTTTATTAGTATCCTGAAAACCCCAAGTATTTTTAATCGTATCAAGATTGGCGCTCGGTAAAGCTTTTCTGATATCTAATGGCACTTTCCAAGCGATTAAATCTTCCCGGGTTAAAGGAGCATTGGGACGGAATAAAAGGGAGCTACTATCTCCCGTTAAAGGAGAGGGAATTAACCCTGCTTCCGCTAATCCTTGAATATAAATATAATCGGGATCGTTATTTTTAACATCACTAAAAGCTGGGGAACTATTGGGAGTAGCTAAACGGATTTGTTTACCCGCTACATTGGCATAAATGGCATTATTAGCCTGTAACAACCAGCGAGCAAATTCTCGGCGCGTTATTGTATCATTAGGGTTAAACTGATTGTTATTACCTGTTAATACTCCTAATCTAGCTAAGTCTTGAATGTGGCTTTTTAAGGGATTAGGTAAGGATTCGAGATCGTTAAAACTGGTGGGATTAAGATTGGGTAAGGGGGAAGAAGTAGGGGAGGGACTAGGGGAAGCAATCGGGGTTCCCGTTGGACGATAATCGAGGCTATATTCCGTATTGGGAGAAGTGGCAGTTATGGTGATAGTTAATTCTAAATTATCTCGACGGGCCGTTAGGGTACTATTGACTCCTTCCCCAGAAAAGGGAGTGATAATTTCCCAATTATTATTAACTAATTCCTGTTGATAAAAAGCCTCAATCGCATTGCTGGGATCGTTGGATTGCCAACGGGTTTGTCCACCAGTATTATCAGGATTTGTCTGCACGGATAATAATTCTGATTGACTATATCGAGGAATTTCTGCGGGAAAATTTGCGGGTAATTGCTGGTTATTAGGAGAGTTTTCTGGTATGGGATTTGTTTGTAGATTAGGATCGGCAGCCAGACGATTTTCTAGGGCAGGATTGCCACTACAGGCTGCTAAAATACCCAGCAGGGTGATCATTGTACTGTAGCGAATAAACTTACTCACGGTCTTTACCAATATTGTTTCCTTAGCTTTATCCTAGCCTATTTATCCGGGGTTTTGACTAGGGAAAATTCGGTGCCACCATTGACGTAATTTCCCCAGCAGAAATCCTCCTAACCCTTTTGTGTATTTTTCAAATTTGTAATAAAATAAAATGTCGATTATATCCTGAGTGGAAAGATACTTGAGATAGGATACTCCTTGATCTATACGCACATCACTATATTCTAAATAAACTTTGCGACTGAGGCGATCGGATAAATTCCATTTTGGTTGAAAATATTCTTGCATCCTCTGTTGATAAGGGGCAAAACTACTCGATTTTCCCTGTAAATATTCTTCCATGTATTGACAAGCAATTTCGGCTCCTTTCATAGCATAGCGAATACCTTCCCCTCCTAAAAAGTTAACCGTAGAAACAGCATCACCAATCGCTATAATATTCGGTTCTTGATAATAAATATCTTGCAGATTGAGCGAATATTCTAAAATAGACCCATGAATGTCGATTATATCATATTTAGAGAGATTTATGTAGGTTTGAATAATTTGTGTAATATAACTTTTTAAAGGCTTAACTTCATCAATATAAGGATGTTCTCCCTCTAACCAAGCCGCTCCTATTTTTAATTGCTGGTTATCCATAGGAAAAATCCAGCCATAACCTTTAGGACTCCATTTATGACCTAGAAAAAACACTAAATTATCTTGATATTTTTGATAATATACTTCTGGCACAGTAATTAAATATTCAATGCCCACTGCTTTTAAAAAATCAGGTTTTTCTCGTTTATGTTTATACATAACTGCTCTAGCGTATCCCGTGGCATCAACCAATAAACGAGTAGTAACTGTCTCGATTTCCTCGCCTTTTGATTTCAAGAAAACAGTTAGCTTATCCTCCATCTGTTGATATTTCAGATAACGACAACCTAAACGAACTTCTCCCCCCAAACGCAGCACTTCTGCGGCTAAAAACTCTCGCAATTTGGCAAAATCAAAAACTACCCCTAAAGGTTGCGGTGATGACCAAAAATGATGTATGCTGGTGGAGATGATTTCGATATTTTTCCAAAACCTAGCCACCACGGTTTCGGGGAGATTGAATTGTTCTAAAATTTCTAGAGGAGAAGCGGCACTAGAAAAATTATTATCTTGCCAACTAGAATGTTGTTCCACCAAAAGAACACGATAACCTTTTTCACTTAATAATCTACCACAGTGACCTCCCGCCGGTCCACCCCCAATAATTACGACATCATAATCCATGATTTACGCCCTCGCCTAATCTTGCTAACTTGCTTCTATTTTACCCTAAATGCCCTCTGTTAAACCCCAAACTGGTTAAGCTGTTGTGCATCTAAATTTGATACTCTTTTTAAACTGTTCCCCATTCTCTCATCAAAAGGCGGACTAGCTTATGACATTTTTCTTATTATTAGTTACTTCCCTATCGCTGATAATTTGGTTATATTTAATCTTAGCCAGGGGACAATTTTGGCTATCTAACCAAAAAATTAATTCTGTCACTTCTCCCTTAACAAATTATCCAAAAGTCTCGGCAATTATCCCCGCACGAAACGAAGCCGACGTTTTACCTATCAGTTTAACCTCCCTCTTTAAACAAGATTATCAAGGCGAATTTTCCATTATTTTAATTGACGATCAAAGCAGTGATGGTACGGGAAAAGTTGCCCAAGAAATTGCCCAGCAATCTCATAAATCTGGACAAATAACTATTATTTATGGACAACCTTTAGAGATAGGATGGACGGGTAAATTATGGGCAATGAAACAGGGAATAAAAGAGGCTACCGAGAAATTCGCTCCCGATTATTTTCTCTTCACCGATGCCGATATTGCCCACGCAGCAGATAATTTAACCCAATTAGTCACTAAAGCAGTACAGGAAAAACAAGCTTTAGTTTCCCTGATGGTGTTGCTACGCTGTGACAGTTTTTGGGAAAAATTTCTTATTCCTGCCTTTGTTTTTTTCTTCGAGAAACTCTATCCTTTTCCCCTAGTTAATAATCCTAATTCCCCGATAGCAGCCGCCGCTGGGGGTTGCATTTTAATTCGCCGAGATATCCTAGAAAAGATTGGCGGTATTGAGATTCTTAAACAAGCTTTAATTGATGATTGTTCTTTGGCAATTGCAGTTAAAAAATATCTGCAAAATCACCCCGAAAATAGCGAGAAATCCATCTGGTTAGGATTAACAAAAAGCACCTATAGTCTCCGTCCCTATCCCGATTTAGCCAGCATTTGGAATATGGTAGCCCGCACCGCCTTTACACAACTAAATTACTCAACACTTTGGTTAATCGGGACAATTTTCGGGATGTTTTTAACCTATTTAGCCGCCCCCTTGGGCTTAATCTGGGGATTGGTCTTAAAAGAAACATCAATTATCATAATTAGCGCCGTAACCTTATTACTAATCGCCCTCTCCTATAGCCCAACTTTAAGACTATATAAATTATCCCCCCTGCGGGCTTTAACTTTACCCCTAATTGCCCTCTTTTATAGTTTAATGACCGTCGATTCTGCCCTGCGTTATTGGCGCGGCCAAGGGGGAAGTTGGAAAGGGCGAGTTTATCCTAATTAGGGATTGCTGAATAATGGTAAAACCCTTTTAAAATAGGGCTATAGATAAGAACTCTTGCAAATTAATTATACCGCACAGAAAACGGGTTTCTCCGAGAAACCCGTTTTCTGCTCATGCAATAGGTGTGGTGCGTTACTTGCAACAAGGAAATAATTCCTAATTTTAAGGAAGTCCCAGACAGTAGAACGCCCCCCAGTAACGATAATCCTGAAAAGGCACTGCATCGGAAGCAAATTCGTCAAGCCACTTGATCAATTCGCCGATTTTCTGATAATTGGCTTGAGCAGTATTGACGTTGGGATCCTTAGTTTGGCGCATTTGTTGCCAAGTCTGATAAGCCTGCTGATAATCGACTGTCAAACAGTCCCGCCAGTCTTTTTGGCAAGTCTCCCGCAACGCTTGACGAGCCTGATGTAGAGCCGTTAAACGTTCCTCTCCCGCCCGCCTGGCGCGATGGTACTCCCGGGAAAACAGCGCCGTAGCTAGATCAGTCACCGCCCAATGACTACTAATCACAGCACGAGCGCCCCCCAGCAGAAAGCCTGTACCCAAGCTGAGGGGTTCGTCCAGTAATTCCGGTCGCAGCTTTCCCTCTTCATCTCGGAAACCGGCAAAACTGAGACCGGTTTCACAACAGGAGAGAAACACTTCCGACAATTCGGGAAAACGCCACAGGGGACTAAGTAAATCCCGGAGGGTGACTTTTTGCCCCCCGTCTAGGACGAGGTGGGAGTTGAGGGGATCATCGGCGCGGCTGGTGGCGTGGTGGCTGGAGAGCAAAGCCTGTACTTGTTTCAGCAATTGCAGATAAGAGTCGGGGGTGACTGTGCGCCCCTGTAGCCGCCGTTGGCGAGGCACGTTCCAGGTTTGGGCGACCCACTCACACTCTAGGGGAGTATAGGGCAAATCCTCTGTGGTGTTTTCCACAATCCCCAGGGTGTCGGGAGTCGGTTGCGATCGCTCTTGGCACAGTCCGAGAATTTTCGTACTGGGGACAAACTGAAGGCGAAAGCGATCGCCCAGTAGTTGACCTTCGGCGGTGGGTAGAAGGTCGAAGGGAATTTGGTGCAGGAACAGGTGGGGAATCAGAATTAACTCAGTGATGCCCTGGAGGTGCTGTTGGATGAGGGTATCGAATTGCAGGCGGGTTGCCAGTTCTTGCAGACGAGTGGCCATTGCTTGGTGCCACTCATGCCGACGCTGCTGGCGGGATTGGGGGGTCTCTGCTTGATTAATCTCAATGTAGGGGATAACCCAGTTGACGACCAGCCAGTTTTGCAAGTCGTTGGCGGACTCCGGGGGATTGGGAATAGTGTGGCAGTTGACCCATTCCCCGCCATCCTGGGCGGGGCGACGCAGGACAAAGATGTGGGTATGGGTGGCGGTGGTATAGAAGCTGAGGAGGGCAGTCTGGGGGGATGGAAGCAGCGCCGTTAGTTCATCGAGTCGGGGTTGGGGTTGGGGTTGCTGAAGTTGGGCGGTGATGGCATCAAAGCGGTAGAGAGCGTCCCAGGCTTGACGTTCAGCGGCTTCGGCGGCCTGGAGTTGTTCCGTGGCAAAGCTGGCGCGGGTGTTACCGATGGGGTAGGGTTGGGGTTTCTGGGTGAATCCGGGCTGGTCGAGGGGGTCTTGACGGAGTTGGGATTGGATCTGACGGCTTTCCTTAACCTGCTGATACCAGGCTTGGATCTCTGGGGGAACGCGCCCATCGGCGTAGAGGTCGCCCACAGCGATCAGGTCGGCGAGGCGTTTGGAGCGGGAACGTTCGACGGTTCGCAGCGCCAGGGAGAGGTCGCCTTGGTTAACGGCGGCTTGGATTAGGTTTTCATAAACGCCGATGGACTCGCGGACAATCTCTTGGCGAAGGACTTCACTGGTTGCCCAGGCGCGGCTTTGTTCAACGGCTTCCACGGCGACGGTGTAGCCTTCGATGGCGATGTCCCACCAACCCTGCTGGAAACCGAGATAGCCTAAGTTGCGCCCAGTTTTTAAACAATCTGCTGCGGAAACCTCTGGAGTAACAATTACTAGAGCTTCTCGATAATTGGCGATCGCCCGTTCTAGGTTGGCTACCGGCTCTTGACCTAGTTCGGCTTGGATGTGGTAGGCATTGCCCAGATTATTGAGGGTTTCGGCTAAATCCCTTTCTAATCCGGGTTGGCGGCGGATGGTGGTGGCTTCGGTATAGGCGGCGATCGCCCGTTCTAGGTTGGCTACCGGCTCTTGACCCAGTGCGGCCTGGGTGAGGTAGGCAATGCCCAGATTATTGAGGGTTCCGGCTAAATCCCTTTCTAATCCCGGTTGGCGGTAGATGGTGGTGGCTTCGGTATAGGCGGCGATTGCCCGTGCTAGGTTGGCTACCGGCTCTTGACCCAGTTCGGCTTGGGTGACGTAGGCATTGCCCAGATTAGTGAGGGTAACGGCTAAACCCCTTTCTAATCCCGGTTGGCGGTCGATGGTGGTGGCTTCGGTATAGGCGGCGATCGCCCGTTCTAGGTTGGCTACCGGCTCTTTCCCCAGTCGGGCCTGGGTGAGGTAGGCATTGCCCAGATTAGTGAGGGTTTGGGCTAAATCCCTTTCTAATCCGGGTTGGCGGCGGATGGTGGTGGCTTCGGTATAGGCGGCGATCGCCCGTTCTAGGTTGGCTACCGGCTCTTTCCCTAGTAGGGCCTGGGTGAGGTAGGCATTGCCCAGATTAGTGAGGGTTGTGGCTAAATCCCTTTCTAATCCCGGTTGGCGGCTGATGGTGGTGGCTTCGGTATAGGCGGCGATCGCCCGTTCTAGGTTGGCTACCGGCTCTTTCCCTAGTAGGGCCTGGGTGCGGTAGGCATTGCCCAGATTAGTGAGGGTTGTGGCTAAATCCCTTTCTAATCCCGGTTGGCGGCGGATGGTGGTGGCTTCGGTGAAGGCGGCGATTGCCTGTTCTAGGTTGGCTACCGGCTCTTTCCCTAGTTCGGCTTGGGTGACGTAGGCATTGCCCAGATTAGTGAGGGTAACGGCTAAATCCCTTTCTAATCCCGGTTGGCGGAAGATGGTGGCGGCTTCGGTGTAGGCAGCGAGCGCCCGCTCTAGGTTGGCTACCGACTCTTGACCTAGTTCGGCTTGGGTGTCGTAGGCTACGCCCAGATTAGTGAGGGTTTGGGCTAAATCCCTTTCTAATCCGGGTTGGCGTTCAGTTGCAGCACAAAATTCGTATCCATAGACGGCAATGGCTAGGTTAATGAGTGGATTACCTTTAGGAAATTCATGAAAAGCATAAGTAAGACAATAGAGTATTGCCGCTAGTCTGTGAGTTTCCTCTCGACTGGCTTGTTCCTTGGTTTGATTTCCCCAAGCACGGAGGAGGTTAAGTAAGTTTTCATCTAAGAGATGGAGGTTATTGTCGAGCAGGGGATAAATTGCTTGGGGGTTTCCGCGACTTTCTGCGATAGTTTGCAGTAGGGTTTGTAAAAAACTGCCGTAGGGGTCTTGGTTATCTCTGGGCGGTTCTAAAAATTGCTCTAACTGTTGCGCCATATTCAGCAACCATCTCCCGTTATTGCTGTCTCCTTGCTGTTCTAAGAAGCCTGCATACTGCTTCATCACAGCGACTAAGCCTGCATCAACTAATTCCGCGTTAGCCTCTAATAGCGCTGGTTCCTGACCATTTTCGCACTGGAGGAGCGCTTGGATTAGGGCTAAGTAAGCTTCTATTCTTGCTTCGTTCATGATTGTTTTTAGTAGTAGTGGTTCTAATTAAATTGAAGATAGATTTTGGGTTCGATCCCCCCTTAGTCCCCCCTTGATAAGGGGGGTGTGGATCCCCCCATAGTCCCCCCTTGATAAGGGGGGCATCTGATAATTTTTAACGCCTACCTACTTATAATGAAGTTAAATTAATGATAGATGTGGTGCGTTACGACGGATTGTTAGATGATTGAGTAGGGGCGAAGCATTCGGACAATAACCTATTACTGAAACCCTAGATTTCCTATCCGAATGCTTCGCCCGTACCCCGAATTTTTCTCTAGCAAACTCAATTGGGGATGGGGGGTGAGTGCGATCATGGATTTTAAGCTATAATCAAAGATGTTGATTTATCCCATGAAGTAACAATGTTATCGATTAATCTAGATCGAGAAACCGAGAACTATCTAGCAGACATCATTTCCGAAGAGAATATTAGCTCAGAAGAACTTCTGAAAAAACTCATTTACGAACATTGGCAAAGCTTAAAACCGCGTAAAACTTTATCACAACGCCGGGGAGGTCATCCTCAGCATCTTTTAGAAAATGCTCCACCTGATTTGTCATTGCGAGAAAACCGCAAAAAAGTAGTAGCATAATATATACAAAACCATCATCAGCAAGATCATTTATGACAAATTATCCCCCAAAAATTATTACAGAATCAATCAACCAATTCTCTAACTTCAAAGCAGGCACACGCTCAAATTCACGAGTATTTGCGGTAACAAGAGTCAAATCAAGCGCTAGAGAATGAGCAGCAATCAGTAAATCATTTGGACCGATTGGGGTTCCTGCTTGCTCCAAATGTTTACGAATTAGGGCATAGTGCTTATCTACAGTTGATTCTAATGGCAAAACTGTCAAGAACTCCAGGATGCGTTCTAGTTGCTGCACCAGACGGGAGGAACCACTTTTAACCACGCCAAATCTTAATTCACACGCCACAATGATGCTCGTACAAACGCTTTCTTCGCCGACATCCACAATATGCTGGAAAACCTGACCTTGGGGATACCTGATCAAATGTGATAGGATGTTAGTATCAAGCAGATATTGATAGGTCATTGGGTGGTACTAAAATGTAATGTCATCAAGGGGAAGCAACCCTTCATCTATATCAGGAAAATTGTCTGTAATGTCTGGCAAAGTAGTCAGCAAAGAAATTAGAGAACCGGAAGAAATCGGCTCAATGATTAAGCGATGACCTTCTTTGCGTAACAAAACCTCTGTGCTTGATAGGGCAAGTTCAGGAGGAATCGTTAAGACTTGCTCTTGTCCACTTGTTAGTAAAGAAACCTGACGTAAGTTTTGCATCTGTTGACCTCTTTGTTAATGATCACCTTACTATAATAGACGCTTCTAAGACAGAATATTCAGTATCTAAAACTTCTACTCCAAAGGTTTCAATATGAAAACGGAGTGCTGATTTCGCATCTTCTAGCACTTCTTGATATGATTCGCCTTCGCCAATGACAACACCTTCAATACCTAAAGGATAAGCAATATAGCCATCTGGGTGTTTTTCGACAATTATTTTAATGCTTTTCATAATTATTTTTTAAACAAATTTTCCCAATTCATCAAGCCAATCCATCGCCACCTCTAGCCAGTCCACCGCACCCTCTGAAGACGGCTCAGGCGTTGCTCCCCTTACCCCTTCTGGACGCGAGACTAAGGGTTTAAAATTCTCATGATTCTCGCTGGCCTTCTCTGCTAAAAAGTCCCCTAATAGCGTCGGACGCTCATAGTCCTGCCGATAGTCCCAGACCCAGTTTAACACTGTGATTACCTCCGATCGCTGTTCCGCCGACCAGCCTTGTTTATCGATATACTGCGCCATGATTTGCTGACAGTTTTCCCACCGACGGTAAGCCTCCCACAGCGCCGATATAGGTTTCCTCATCGCCAAGGACACCGCGCCGCCTTCTGGGAAATCCTGGCGCAGATCCGAACTCAACAGAACCCCAGTTAACCAAGCTCCTCCTTCCCCTAACTCGACTAAAATATAGGCCAATGTTGCTGGATTTAGGTCAATTTCGACCCTAATTTGGCTTAAATCTAACAGTTCTTCACCAGAGTCTTGGGGAATCAATACAGCTTCTAGTTTACCTAGCTTGGGTAGCACCACTTGAGCATTATCAGCCGCCGCAGTATCTACCTCTATCCCATGCTCTTCTAGATAATCTGTCAGCACCGCCGCCGCTAAGGTGTTCTGACGAATCAATTCCCCAAAGCTGGGATAGGGAACCCAAACAGAGTCGGCTAAATCTGTTTTAGGGTCTAAACCCGCAAGTTTAGCTAACTCAACCAGATCATCTGTATCTGCATTAGCAAGACGCAGGTACAGTTCTTCAACTTCTCGAATAAAATCTGCATCACTCATAACGTAATACCTGACGACTTAGATAGGGTTGGGTTTTATGCTTTAAAAATAACTTAGCTAAGGCTAACTCAAATATGTTTAATTTTTTGTGTCGATAAATATCATCTCTAAATAAATTTTCTAAACCCGTAATCACAACCTGACGCATTTCATGAGTAAATGTCGCTTCAACGCTCCAGGGAACACCCGCAATTAACATTTTACCCAGGGAATCCGCTAATTCCCCAATCAAAACAGGCTCACCTGTCCTATTCTCGAACACCCACACAGGCTGATTATTTGCTCCCTTGTGACTAATTTGCGCTATTTTAAGCTGAAACTTATCCCCCTGGGACTCTTTTTGACGCTTTTCTCTAACTCCCTTTAAGTTTGCTTTCGATAAATCAGGAGTTATAGAGCCTTCTAGTTGAGACTTGCTTTCCTGTTCTCCTCCTAACTGACGTTCAATCTCCAACTCCCTTGCTAAAATCTTTTTCAACGCTTCATTTCTCAACTCAGAAGGCATTTGGCCATTCTCCAGTTTTAAGCGTAACTCTCCCCCCCGCAAACCAAACTTAACCCGTCCAAAGCGAAAATCAAGCCACTGCTCATTAAAATTAATCCGCACCGATAGGGCAAACGCCTCTGGTTCAGACTTGTTGAAACGGGAAAAAACACCCTTAGACTCAAGCGCAAGGGGTTCTCCCAAAATCTCCAAGTGCAGACATTCAGGACATTTATTATCATGTTCTGTCACCGCGATCGCCCTTGATTGCTTTGCCATCATCCTAGGCCTTTCAAACCCTTAACTGTAATAATTGTACTGTCTGTGGGGTTTGCGGCAAAAAATTTGTTGTTTTGCTAATAAAGTCCCAAAACCATTTTTTAGCAAAGCTTCTACCGATATTCAGCCAGCCCTAATTAGTTAGAGCAAGCCTCAAGAATTCCTAGCAAATTAACTAAGGGGTTATCTTAATGCTTGCTGCTATCAGCTTAATTTTCTTCCTCCGCTTCTGGGGTTGGTTGTGGTAAACGAGCGATAAAATCTTTCATTTTGGGATGATTAAACATTTTCTCCGTATCTTGCAGAAGACGTTGACCCCAGAGATTTTCCCCTAAAAATTCCAGACTGACATAACGACTATCGCTAGTGAGAGCGGCCTGAGCTAATTTGAGGCCCTCCTCGGTTTTACCTTGACTATAAATAGCCACCGCAATAGCTAACTGAGGTTCCGGCTGTTTAGGATCGATTTTCAAAGCGGCCCGCCAATCTTTAAGAGCCGCTTCCTTATCACCCTGTTCGTATTTAACTAAACCAATATTATTAATAGCGGGCCAAAAATCTTTATCTTGATTAACAGCCTTTTCGTAAGCTGCGATCGCTTGGGGATATTGTGCTAACTTGAGATAGGAATTACCGAGATCAAAAAGAGCGGGGGAGATATCGGGTTTCATTTGCAAACCCGCTTCAATCTGGGCAATAGCAGACTTGTAATCCTGATTCTGAAAATAGGCACTACCGAGGGAAAATTTAATATTAGCGTGGGCATCGGCGGGAGCAATGGACAAAGATTGATTTAATGCCTCGATACCGAGTTGCACCTGATCGTCTTGCAGATATAAACTACCGAGAATAAACCAAGTTTGATAGAGATGGGGGGCTAACTGCACCGCTAACTTAGCCCGTCCGAGGGCCGCATCGGTACGGCGAAAACGAGCTAATTGGATGGCATCTTCGGCGATTTCAATTCCCGCTTGTTCCATCTGTTCTAACTCCGGTTCGATGGCGTAGGGGAGTAGCGCTTGGGAAAAAGCCGGCGGGCTGCCAGCGACGAAAAAAATGAGCAAAGAAATGATTAATCTAAGTTTTGGCACAGTTTACCCCCGCGATAGGCCTTTTTTAATCAGTCTATCTCGCTTGGGAGTTGTTGGCTAAAGAAACAACAAAGGCAGCTCTAGAGACGTTAGTATATAACCAATTAACTTTTGGCTGATCGATGGCAATAACCGTGTTGGGAAAATCAAATCGCCCCCTATTTTGGATATTCGGACTCATGGCTAGTGGTTTTCTGGCGGTGGGAGTGGTTTCTTATCGCTTGCTGCAAACACCTCCTCCTGGCCTAGAATTGGCGAAAATGACCGTTCCTGCTCAACGGGAAACCCTCGCTGTGGAAATTAAAGCTAGTGGTAGGGTGGAACCGATCCAAAGTGTTAACATTAGCCCGAAAAACCCCGGCCGATTAGTGCGATTATTGGTGGATCAGGGCATGATTGTTAAAAAGGGACAAACCCTCGCGGTCATGGATAATTTAGAGGTGTATGCCCGAGGAATGCAGTCAGAAGCGCATCTAAGGGAAGCTCTAGCCAATCTGGAACAGGCTAAACGCAGCATTCCCGAAGATATCCGGCAATTACAAGCCCGATTTTATCAGGCCCAGGCCAGTTATAAGCAATTAGAAGCCCGTTTAGCTCAGGCCAAAGAAAGAATTCCCAAAGATTTAGACCAGCTGCAAGCTCAGGTACAAGCGGCCCAATCCCGTTTTCGACTAGCAGAAAATCGGGTTAAACGCAATGAAAATTTAGTCCGGGAAGGGGCGATCGCTCAAGACCAATTTGATGCCGTCCTCAATGAATATCTCAACGCTAAAGCCAATTTAGACGAATCGATCCGCCGTTTGGAACAAGCGGATAAAACCGCTTCCCCAGAAGTGGCCGGAATTGAGCAGGAAATGATAGGAGCGGCAGCAGCGATCGCAGAAGCGAAATTTGCCCTCGAACAACGCCAAAAAACCCAAGAAACCGAGCTGGCTCGACTAGAATCATCTGTAGCGGCCGCCAGGGCCGATTTAGAGCAAATTAAGATTCAATACCGCGATACAGTCATTACTGCTCCCTTTGATGGCATCGTCACCCAAAAATACGCCACTGAGGGTTCTTTTGTCACCCCCACCACTTCGGCCTCTAGCACCGCTTCCGCCACTTCCACCTCGATTATCGCCCTAGCATCGGGATTGGAAGTAATTGCTAAAGTGCCGGAAGTAGATGTCGGTTTATTGCAGCGCGGCCAACCCGTGCGAATTGTCGCCGATGCTTTTCCTGAAGAAGTCTTTGAAGGTCGAGTTATTCTTGTGGCTCCTGAAGCGATTATCGAGGAGAATGTTACTTCTTTTGAAGTGAGAATCGGTTTGGTGACGGGACGGGACAAACTTAAATCGAAAATGAATGTGGATGTAACTTTTGTCGGCCAGCAGTTAGATAATGCCCTCGTCGTGCCGACTGTCGCCATTGTCACCCGGGAAGGCAAGTCAGGGGTTTTAGTTCCCGATGCCGAAAATAAACCCAGTTTTAAACCCGTTTCGATTGGTTTGGTCTTGGACGATAAAACCCAAATTTTATCAGGTTTGGAAGCCGGAGAAAAGGTCTTTATCGATCTCCCCGAAGGAGCCGAAGATACCTCGAAAAATAAAATCAGTAATCAGTAACCAGTAACCAGTAACCAGTAACCAGTGAAAGATACTATAGCGTTTTTCAGTCTGCTGAGGTACAAAAGTTATGGTTTTTAGGCAAAAGGAAAGAAAAATATGTGTACCTCACTAGCTTAGGAAACGCTATAAATTTATCGAAAATTGAAAACTTAAACCTAATAACTTAAAACTTAAAACTTAAACCTGATAACTGATAACTGATAACTGATAACTGATAACTGATAACTGATATGTTTATCACCGAAAGTTTAAAAATGGCCGTCTCCACCCTAGCGGCCAATAAAGTGCGTAGCGGCCTGACTATGTTAGGAATTATCATCGGTAACGCTTCAGTAGTGGCCATGATCGGTATTGGCCAAGGGGCGCAAACCTTAGCCAATGACCAGTTTGCTAACTTGGGACCCAATACCATTTTTGTGGTGCCGGGGTCGCGACAAGCACGCAATACCACCGTTAATTTACCGAAAACCCTAGTTTTAGCCGATGCTAAAGCGATTGCCGAACAGGTTCCCACGGTCGCTGAAGTCGCCCCGGAAATAAACGCTCGTTTCCTGATTTCCTATCGTAATCGCAACATGACGGCTCTAGTCACGGGAAGCACCCCAGAATACGCTTCTGTTCGCAATTTTACCCTAGAAAAAGGTCGTTTTATCAATAATATCGATCTAGCCCGCAACAAACGGGTAACGGTAATCGGCCGTGAAGTGGCAGCGCAACTTTTCCCCACCCAAAATCCCCTCGGTCAACAGCTGCGGATCAAAAATCTCAGTTTTGAGGTGATCGGGATTTTAGAGGCGAAAGGCTCCTTTTTTGGCAATAATCAGGATGAAATGCTGATTATTCCCCTCAGCACCATGAACTCGCAACTGGTGGGCAAAACCTCCCCCTACGGTGTCGAGTTGAGTTGGATTAGTCTCAACGCGCGATCGGGGGAGGAAATCCGCGCTGCTAAGTTCCAAATCCAGAATCTCCTGCGTTTACGCCATAAAATCGTCGCTGAGGATGATTTTCGCGTCGAAACTGCTAAACAGATGATCGAAATCTTCGGCGCGATTACCCAGGGTCTAACCCTACTTTTGGCTCTAATCGCCGGTATTTCCCTAATTGTCGGGGGTATCGGGGTGATGAATATTATGCTGGTTTCGGTTTCGGAAAGAACCGGGGAAATCGGACTAAGAAAAGCGATCGGAGCCAGAGAACAGGATATTCTCTTACAATTTCTGATTGAATCAACTCTCGTTTCCATCGCCGGCGGTGCGTTTGGTATTCTCTTCGGTGCAGGAGCGATCGTTCTCGTCTCCAGTTTCTCTCCCCTGGCTGCCACTGTTTCCGCCAGCGCCGTCGCCCTGTCTTTGAGTGTTTCCACGGGTATTGGTCTCTTTTTCGGCGTTTTTCCCGCCTATCGTGCCTCTAAATTGGAACCGATTGTCGCCCTCAGAAGTGTATAATTTTTTAAGTTTTTTCGGGGACGTTTTTGGCAAGGATTGCTTTTATAGCTAAGTTGGGGTTTAATGTGTGGGACGGATTTTATAATCCCGATAACGACGATAATCATTGAGGATGCGATCGTGATCAAAGCATAAAGGTTGGGGGAATTCCCAGAGATGAAAAATCCCGACTTTTTTGGCATCATCGGCAGCGATCGGTTTTCCTTTTGCCGTGGCGATAAAAACGATACTAATGGTGTGTTGACGTGCATCGCGGCTAGGATCGGAATAGACGTGAAATTGCTCGATTAACTGCACCTGCAAGCTGATTTCCTCGTAAGCTTCCCGAATTGCCGCCGTTTCCACTGATTCACCGTAGTCCACGAATCCCCCCGGAATTGCCCAGCCAAAGGGCGGATTTTTTCTCTCAATTAGTACGATCGGACGGTGGGGCGAGTCGATCAGTTCGATGATAATATCAACAGTAGGGGCAGGATTGCGATAGGTTGTCATTTTTTTCAGTTGTCAGTGAACAGTTAAGTAAGTAGTTATAATTAAATTGAAGATAGATTTTGCCTATGATCCCCCCTGCCCCCCTTGATAAGGGGGGTGCCGATAGGCGGGGGGATCCCCCCTGCCCCCCTTGATAAGGGGGGATCAGACAACTTTTAACACCTACCTACTTATCAGTAATCGGTCAATAATTTCATTTAAGACTCATAACCTTAAAATCGAATCTTTTCTAACCAGTCACTGATCAGGGATCACTAATAAGGAGGGGAATAAAAGTTGTTAGAAAATGCCAAGAAAATTACGGTGATAGGTGGGGGAATTTGGGGACAAACTCTCGCTAATTTGGCTAGACTTAATCACTTAGCTGTTAGGATTTGGTCTCGTCATACTGGGGAAGATTTAGGGGCTATTATAGCAGATACTGATGTAATTATTTCAGCAGTTTCGATTAAAGGAGTTGTTCCCACGATCGAACAATTACAGCAATTACAATTAAATTCTTCCACAATTATCGTCACCGCCACTAAAGGATTAGAGCCAATCACCACTCGTACCCCTTTTCATCTCTGGAATCAAGCTTTTCCCGCTAATCCCCTTGTGGTTCTTTCTGGTCCCAATTTAGCTAAAGAAATTAATCAAGGTTTACCCGCTGCGACAGTGGTAGCAAGTTATCAGCAAAAAGCGGCAATATTGTTACAAAAATTATTATCTGGGGAATCTTTTCGGGTTTATCTGAATAGCGATCCCTTGGGAACAGAGTTAGGTGGCACTCTTAAAAATGTCATGGCGATCGCTTCTGGGGTTTGTGATGGTTTACAGTTAGGTACTAATGCTAAATCTGCCCTGTTAACTCGCGCTTTACCGGAAATAATTCGGGTGGGAACTTGTCTAGGAGGTTGTCAAGAAACTTTCTTCGGTTTATCGGGTTTAGGGGATTTATTAGCTACCTGTAATAGTCCTTTATCCCGCAATTATCAAGTGGGTTATCAATTAGCTTTAGGTTTATCTTTGCCAGAAATTTTAGAGAAGTTAGAGGGAACTGCCGAGGGAATAAATACCACAGAAGTTTTGATGAGAATTGCCCAAGAAAAAAATTTATATGTACCGATTACCTGTCAAGTTGATCGTCTTTTGCGCGGGGAAATTTCTCCCCAAGTTGCCGTTTATGAATTAATGCGTCGGGATCTAAAAGCAGAATTTGATTAAGAAACAAGAGATTTTTTAGTAAACAGTAAAAAGTAATCCGTGAGGGGTTGGGGAGTGGGGAAATGATGCCAAATCTGGTTATAATTCACATTTACCAGAAACGCTATATTCATTTCAATCATTCCGAAATAACTAAATAAACTTCTAATCCTTTTTGACTTTCTTTGTCAAATTTTAAGCCTATTTCAGAATCTTTTATCTCTCTTATTGGAATTCTTCGGCGAGGGGTATTTTTGCCATTTTTATTAACTTGAATACTTTCAATAATAGCATTTTGACATATTTTTTTATTTTCACTGACTAAAAAAACTTTTTTACCAACTTCTAGTCTTTTATTGGGTTCCTGTGGCTCATCTGATATTTTGATAGCGCAAGCTTGTTGCTGTTGATACCAATTGACAACTTTACCGATCTTTTGAAGCTTTCCTATCTTTTTCTTCCTATCAACAAAGCAATAAAGAACTAATTCACTCATAGCTTGACATATAGCTTCGACAAAATCACATAATTGTAGTAACTCATTGGCATGAAGAACGGTATCTATTTCTTTACCATGAGCAGAATTATTACGAAGTTCTATAAAATTCTTTAATTCATTTTCCACACTACCCCTACTATTATTGTCAATAAAATTCTTAACTTCTTTATGATTTTCTATCCATTGCCAAGAATCAGTTGCCGATATACCAGCATCGACTAAAAGTCTGGTTAATTGATCTTTTCTCAGATTAGCTTCATGTAACAAAAAAGCAGCTGATGTGAGATTATATTTAGTTGTATTTTTGTATTCAGTATCAAATAAATTTTTGATAATGTCCCTCTCTGAAAGAGAATCGAAGCGATTTCTTTTATTTTCATTGCCCAGTAATGTAGCACAACCAGTCTGATGCTTATTTCTTACAGATTCAGGTAAATCTTGATAGCAACTATATAATTGAGGCAGCAAAATAATCCAATCTCCCACTAGATTTTCGACAAAATTTTCGTAAAGAGCATATAACCTTGTGATAGATGAACAATGATCGTTAACTAGCCACTTGTCTCCTAAAGGAGCATTTGCTTGAAGATATTTTAAGTCTTCTGTGTTGAGTTGTGAAGGATTATCCGCAATAATTTCTCTAAGTTTTTCACTGATATTAATTATTGATCGAATGGTCTTTATCTCATCCTTTAGGTTATTTAAAAGTCCTTCAAACATTCTCAAATACTCTGCTTAAGAACTCGTTGAATCAGAGAATCAAAAATTTGAATACGAGCTTTAAAATCATCTTTGGTATCCCCTTCTCCGGTGAAAAGTCCTTTTTTTAATTTTTTATCTTGATGAGTAATTCCCTGGGAATCTTGAGTAAATAAGCTGATAGTTTCTTGAATTATTGCTGATTTTCTAGTAATTAATTCTTGATAATCAGATAAATGGTTACTGAAACTAATCATCACCGCATCATAGTAAACTTTATAAGCTTTCGATTTATGTGTTTTGGTTTTACTATCGAAAGGCTTAAATAACTGATCCTGATAAATGTTAGATACTAACTCTATAGTTTGGTTAAATACTTGCTCGAACTCTTGGATATTCTCGTCGGAAAAATTAAGACTTTTTTTCATCATATAATTATCCAGATATTTAGATAAATTACCAGTATATTGCTCAATATCCCTCAAGGCAAAAAAACGGAGGATTAATTCTACATCTTCCATCTTTTTATAAAATCTATTTTCTTTAAGTTCTTCTTTATCATCAATAGGAATATCCCAAGCTTTAGCAAAAATAGTATTCTCAGAAAGCTTTAATAAAAGTTCATTGAATTTCCCAGAGTAAAGACAGTTTCTTATTTCTTGTCGACTCAAACGTACACCTCCTGTATTGAGGCGTTCAAAAACCAGTTGTTTTAAAGATAAAGCTTCCTCTATATCCGATAGAGACTCGGTAATAACAACTATAGTTGAAATGGCTCGTCGATTGATACCATCTTTGATTTTTGCAGGAAGACTTTCGTAGGTTCTTCCTTCTAATTCAGGCCAGATCTCTAACCCTGTTAATTTTAATTTGTTATTATAAAAATTCTCAATTGCTGTGATTCTTTGTTGACCATCCATTACTTCATAGGAGTTATAGGAAGTTTCATAGAGAATCAGAGGAGGTACGGGAATATTCATCAAAAAAGATTCAATTAGTCTCGATTGTTTTTGTGCGTCCCAGCGATCCCGTCTCTGATAGAAAGGACGCTTTTTCACATAGTTAGGTTTATTTAAAGACTCAGCAAAACTAGGCAATTTTTCTCGATTCATTTCTAATAATATTCTTCGTTCACCTTGTTCATATTTTTCATTAATTTCATTATCTGATAATTTTTTAACATCCTTTCGGGAACGTTTTTGCCAAGGATTTGTTTTAGTTTGTGAGATTGTCATAATTTCCCACCAGAGGGGTACAAATTGATATGACTGGACTTCCCTCATTCATTTTTAAGCATAGACTGAGGATATATACAAGAATTAGGAGTTATTGGTAATCTTCCCAGATAACTCTCAAAAGTTAATTCTCTTAAATTGACAACTGGTCACTGATAACTGGTAACTGATAACTGATTAGGATTTTTGGCTGAAATAGGCCTCTAGCGCCTCATTGATGATTTGATTCATCGGCCGTTTTTCCGTTTCCGAAGCTTCCTTGAGACGGACAAACATATCATCGGGGACGCTGACACGGTTTTGATTTTTACGCACGCGTTTGGGTTTTGATTCAGTAGTAGTAGTTTCGGTCATTTTAGGTGTGTAGGTGGCTGAAAATGCTTGTAAAGCAGGGAAATTGACTCGATGACAGAATTCTCCGAAGGTTTCGTTATTTTGTTGATCCTGTTGGAAGTAAACGAAAATCGGTTCTAAGACCTTTTCTAGATCATCGATCGCCATTTTATCCAAATAGGGGCGCGCTAGTCGAGTTTGATCGGCTGTTCCCCCTAACCAGAGTTGGTAGGAATTGGGAGCGCTACCCACAAATCCTAATTCTGCCATATAGGGACGCGCGCAGCCATTAGGACATCCTGTCATGCGGATGACAAATTCCTCTTTGCTTAATCCTAAGCGATTAAGCAGGGCGCGAATGCGTTCAATCACCTGGGGTAAGATTCTTTCCGACTCAGTAATCGCTAATCCACAGGTGGGCCAAGCGGGACAGGCCATGGCATAACGGGTTAAAGGGTCAATTTCGGCGGGATTGGTGATAATTCCGTGTTCTTTCAGGATCGCCTCGATCGCTTGCTGATCCTTGGGTTCGATTTCGTAGAGAATGATATTATGGTTAGCCGTCAAGCGCATGGGCAACTGAAAACGCTCGATAATCACTTTTAAGGCGGTTTTTAGCTGAAAACTGCCTTCATTTTTAACCCGGCCATTCTCCACAGAAAGACCAAAAAATAATTTTCCGTCTCCCTGTTCATTCCATCCCAAAAAGTCTTGATATTTCCAATCGGGGAGGGGTTGGTAGGGGGCAATTTTTTGGCCGAAATAACCCTCAACAGTGCTGCGGAATTTCTCTACTCCCCATTCTTCGAGGATATATTTCATTCTCGCATGACGACGATCGCCGCGATCACCGTAATCCCTTTGGGTTGCCACGATCGCTTTTACCAGATCGTACACATCTTCTTTGTCCACATAACCGACCGGATCGGCCATTCTGGGGAAAGTTTCCTCCTTATTGTGGGTTCTTCCCAGTCCACCCCCCGCAAGGATGTTAAAACCCTGTAATTGACCATTTGCGTCGGTAATCACCACTAAACCGAGGTCATTGGTGTAGATATCGATGGAGTTGTCCCCCGGCACTGTGACACCGATCTTGAACTTACGGGGCATATAATGTTGACCGTAGATCGGTTCGATCGGATCCTTTTTGTTAATGCCATTTGTATCTTTTTGTCTCGATGCCTTGACTTCTGGCGCTTCTTCTGCACTGATCACTTTTTCGCCATCGAGCCAAATTTCGTAGTAAGCTCCAGTTTGGGGAGTGAGCAAATCGGCGATATTATTGGCATATTCCCAAGCATAGCCGTATTCGGGGCGATTTTTGTAGGGGGCTGGCGGTGCGGTGACATTGCGGTTAACATCACCACAGGCCGCTAAAGTGGATCCCATACTGCGGATAATTTCCCCGAGGGTTGCTTTGAGATTTTTCTTTAAAATGCCGTGTAATTGGAAGCCTTGGCGGGTTGTCACGCGTAAAGTGCCGTTACCGTAGCGATCGGACAAACTATCGAGGGTAAGATATAGTTGCGCGGGAATAAACCCCCCCGGACTGCGGGTACGCAACATCATTTGATAGTCTTTTTCTTGACCTTTGGCTCTATTGTCGCGATTATCCTGTTGATAGGAACCGTGAAATTTGAGGATCTGCACCGCCGCATCGGTAAAATGGGTTGTATCTTCGAGGAGTTCACTGGCCAAAGGTTCTCGTAGATAATTACTGCGTTCTTTGATACCTTCGACTTTAGAAACCTTGGCGGTAGGAGAAATAGGAGTTGTAACCATCGTCTAACAGCACGATAACCTGTGGATAGGTCTTAGGAATAGGAATTTAGACAAGCTCGATCGATCCTAAGAAGTTTTACTAAGATGATCTCTAGAGTTCGTTCCAGACTCTGAGGTTAACAGTAGCGATCGAGACATCAATTCTATCTTAGCTTCTTACCGTCCCCCGCGAACGCCACCCACCGATCAACTTTTTATGACCAATTCTCCCAACATTAAAACGGTTATTAGTCAAGAACCCTACATTATTCTTAACAATCAGGGAGAAATTCTCCCTTCTATTAATCTGAGTCGTCCTAATTATAAATTGGGACGGGATGATCAACAGGTAGATTTAGTTGTTCCCCAACACTGGACGGTGGTGAGTCGAGTCCAAGCTTGTTTTCGTCGTCAGGGAGATGATTACTATATCTACGATGGAGACGGGACTAATCCTAGTTCCAATAAACTTTTTATCAATAATCGCGTCATTACTCCCAAAGAGGGCTATCTTTTACGAAATGGAGATGAGATTAATATCGGTCAAGATGTCAAAATTTCGGTCAAGATCACCTATTATCATCCTAACCAACCAGTAAAAAGCCAATCTTTAGCTTTTAAATCAGTTTCCCTAAGCAATCGCAGTGTAGTTTTAGGACGAGATAATGCTGCTACTGTGGTTTTAGACGCACCGACAATTTCTCGACAACACGCGATTATCGATAGCGATAACCAAAATCGTTATATTCTCTACGACAAAAGCACCAATGGAGTCTTTATCGACGGAGAAAAAGTATCGGGTAGTGCCATTTTAACCAACGGTTGTACGGTGAGAATCGGCCCCTATAGTTTTCGGTTGCAGGGAGATGAATTAGTTTTATTAGATACGGGGGATAATATCCGTCTGGATGCCGAAAATATCGTCAGGATGGTGCGGGATAAAAAGAAACGACCTTTGATAATTCTCAATCATATCTCCCTACCGATCGAACCGAGTCAATTAGTGGCGATTGTCGGGGGAAGTGGTGCGGGAAAATCGACTTTCTTAAAGACTTTATTAGGAATTGAACCCACCACATCGGGAACTGTTTATCTGAATGGGGAAGAGCTGCGCCAGAATTTTAATATCTATCGCACCCAAATCGGTTATGTTCCCCAATACGATATCGTTCACAGGGATTTAACTGTGGGAGAAGTGTTATATTATGCTTCTAAATTAAGGCTATCTCCAGATCTTAATTGCCAAGAAGTGATCGAGAAAACCCTGCAGCAGGTGGAATTATCAGAAAGAAGAAATACTTTAGTCAAAGACTTAAGCGGTGGTCAATTAAAAAGGGTAAGTATTGCGGTAGAATTATTAGCTAATCCCAAATTATTCTTTTTAGATGAACCCACCTCGGGATTAGACCCCGGTTTAGATAAAAAGATGATGGAATTGCTGGCAAAATTGGCCAAAGAAGGCAGAACAATTCTTCTAGTCACCCATGCTACTAATAATATCAATCTCTGCGATCGATTAGTTTTTCTCGGTCAAGGAGGCAATTTATGTTATTTTGGTTCTCCGGGGGAGGCCTTAAATTTTTTCTCTTTACCTCAGGGGGATTTTGCTGATGTTTATATTCATCTGGAAACTAGGGAAAAAGTTGAGCAAGAATGCCAACGTTTCCAACAATCCGACTACTACAAAAATAATATTGAAGCAAGAATCGGTAAAATATTTCAGCAAAATAATAGTAAACCGCAACAGGTTCAACAGTCTTTTTGGCTACAACTACAGGTTTTATGTCAACGCTATAGCCAGTTAATTATCCGCGATCAGGTTAGTTTAATTTTATACCTATTAACCGCCCCGATCGGAATTTTATTAATGGCCATGGTTTTAGGGGACAAAAATCCTTTATTTTTGGGAGATAATCCTAGTTTTGATCAGGCTATCGAATCGGCAACTTTAGCCTTAAAAACTCTCTTTGTTTTTACCTGCGCGGAATTGTGGGTAGGTTTTGCCTGTTCCCTACAGGAAATTGTCAAAGAATCAGCCATTTATCAGCGAGAAAGATTAGTTAATCTGGGATTATTACCCTATTTATTCTCAAAAACTCTGGTTTTAGCAGCCTTAGCTTTTCTGCAAACAATTGTAATTACCTGCGTGATATTTTCGGGATTTGCTGACCCGCAACCAGAGTTAATGACTTGGTTAATTGGCTGTTTTATTACCACATTTTTAACTATATTTGCGGCGATTAATCTCGGTTTATTAATTTCTGCTGGCGTTAGTAATATCACCCAAGCAAATAGCGCTTTACCTTTAATTTTAATTCCTCAGATTATCTTTGCTGGGGTATTATTTAACTTAGAAGGTCTAGGAAAATATCTATCATGGTTGATGATTAGTCGCTGGTCAATTGGTGCCTACGGGGTATTAGTAGAGGTGGAAACTATGATTGCAGAAGCGAAAGAACAAAATACTTTTAATATCCCTTTACCCTTTGAGGATGCCAATCAAGTTTATCAATTATCTATCAATAATTTGTTATTGAATTGGGGAGTTTTAATTCTTCATTCCCTTATTTATTTTCTACTTACCTATTGGTTGCAAAAAAGAAAAGATATTTTATGATCTGAATGATAACTGATAACTGATAACTGATAACTGACTCCTAACCCTACTTAAGTTAATTTCAGATCAAGAGCGATCGGACATTCCACTTTCGTTCCCCCTAAACCGCAGTAACCGCCGGGGTTTTTCGCTAAATACTGCTGATGATAAACTTCAGCATAATAAAATTCAGGTGCGTCGATAATTTCCGTGGTAATCTGACCGTAGTTTGCTTTATTGAGAGCTTCTTGATAGATCGATCGAGATTTTTCCGCTAATTGCTTTTGCTGGGGACTATAAGTATAGATACCCGATCGATACTGAGTTCCCGTATCATTACCCTGACGCATTCCTTGGGTGGGATTATGACTTTCCCAGAAAACCTTTAACAGTTGTTCGTAGGAAATCACACTGGGATCATAGACCACTAAGACCACTTCATTATGCCCGGTCATGCCGCTACACACTTCCTGATAGGTGGGATTAGGGGTGATACCAGCCGCATAACCTACGGCCGTAGTGTAAACTCCTTCTAATTGCCAAAATTTCCGCTCTGCTCCCCAAAAACAGCCTAAACCGAATATTGCGCTTTCCATACCAGCAGGAAAGGGGGGCTGCAAAGGATGACCGTTAACGTAGTGGGTGCTAGGTACGGGCATTTTTTCCGATCGCCCGGGTAGTGCTTCCCTTGCTGTGGGCAAAGTTACTTTTTTTCCGAATCCGAATAACACCATAATTAAGAATTTGTCCAGAAAGTTTTACTTTACTTTACATTGTCGCTTAATTTTAGGGATTTCAGTGATCAGATTAGAGTTTTCAGTTCACTGATTACTGTTCACTGAAAAAAGCTCCGTCGCTGCCGGTTCAAATTAACCGAAGTGAGGCATAAGAGTCAAAACCCCTAAGTCTAAATCTTTACTATCGATCGATTTTGCCTCGTAGAGGGCTAACATATCGTTTAATTGGGGATTACCGCAGGAGGAACCAGTTACCCCCATGGCAATAATCAAACCACAATAACCCTCGGTATTTTTGATGCGTTTTTGCCAATTGCGGCGAGCATTACGGTGGTCGGGATCATCTTGCTCGAATTCCCCAAACAGATAGAGATCACCGTTAGCCATTTTCAGAATCCCCAGATCATAACGGGTATCTTCGAGGGGATCTTCGCCGGGGTTAAAACCAATAGCCTCCAAACCGCCAGCTTGTTGGATTTTTTCGATCAGTTCCTTGGCTTTCGGTCGGGAGGTCTGGATCATAACCACGGGGAAACCCTCTCCTTTTGTGGGTACGGACTGGGGTTGATAATGGATTCTCGGCCGATTGCGAATTTTATCCAATAATTGCCAGGGAACCATTCCCAGACTGAGATGTGCATTATCAGGGACGAGATTCTCCTTGAGTACGGATTCTTCCTCATCATCATCCTCATCATCATCCTCATCGTCGTCGTCCTCCTCTAAGAGTTGCATAAATTCCGCACATAGATCGGGCATCGTGGCTACCGTCACCGCCACGGTTTCCCCTTTTGCCTGTTCGGGATCGAGGGGAATGCGAAAACGACGCTGTAATTCTCCGATCGGTTCTTCGGATAAAGCGGATTGATTGCCTTTAAAAAAGCGCAACAGAGCTATTAAAGCTAAATATACCGTGATTGCTTCTTCTTCATCTAAATAGGGGCGAATACCTTCGTAGGGATGCACGCTGCCGAAAACTGGATGGATTTGGGAGGGGGCAGCCGAGGCTAGATCGTAGTCATCC
This sequence comes from Microcystis sp., assembly GCF_048564745.1. Lineage (NCBI taxonomy): Bacteria > Bacillati > Cyanobacteriota > Cyanophyceae > Chroococcales > Microcystaceae > Microcystis > Microcystis sp. The sequence continues at coordinate 11,203 of NZ_JBLZRT010000029.1, read as the reverse complement.
TCATCATCGTCCTCATCATCATCGGCCAATTCGTAGCTTAAAAACCAGCAATCTTGGGAAAGAAAGGCCTTTTCTAATCTTTCCATCGATTTTTCTTCTAAAGCGGACTGCCGGAATTGTTTGAGGGATGCTAGGGAACGATAGAGAATGACTCCGTATTCCCGACCGAGCATTCCCATGACACAGGCGTAAAGATTCGGGAAATCGGAGCGATCGAGCTTAATTTGCAAAATATCGTAATCAGCTAAACAGGACCAGGGTTCAGCTTTCCAAATTTCGTGAGCGGTTTTCACTAAAGCGGACTGCCAAGCGGGGGGAATTGCCGGGGGACGGTTATTTTGGAATTCCTCGAATCCGCGAAAGAGATCATCGATCAGGGGCAAATTGGGGACATAATCGATGGTGATATCGAGATCTTGCAGTACTCCGCGCAGAAAAAACTGTGTTTCTCGATCGCGGACGATAATTTTTTTCGGTCTGGCTGGCCGGGCGGGATTTTGGGGTGTTTCGATGGCGCGGATTAAGGTTCTCACCATGGCCTCCGGTCCGGTTTCGGGGGAAACTACTTCCATAGCGCGTACACAGCCCTCGCTACCATCCACCCAGATCACGCACTCGCCACCGCTTTCTTGATTTGGTTCTAGGGTGGCCCGGGGCATTCTCTCGGATAAGGATAAAGCACGACGATCTCCTTCCCAAACACTGGGAATTTGTGGAATTTTTTTGAGGCGGCTTTGGGTGGTCCGGGGCAGAAGATTCATCGGGAAATTTAGGGGTAGCTGTGTTAGGATTTTAACCTTTTCTTTTCAAGGATTCCATAAGAATTATTCTATCGATTTAGTCGATAACTTGATAAATAAACCGGAAACCTGACCAAGTTCCCAGATCAAAGGCGTATTCATCAATTACACTGCCAGAACTATCCATTTTCAAGCCTAAATCTAATTTTAGATCGCTCCAGAAAGCTCTGGCTATTTCTAGGGGGTTAGTCAGGGTGAGCAGTTGGGTGGCTTCTCCCTTGAGGCTTTGAGTGGCATTGAGAAGGGTCAAGGTTTTCGGGAAAGGATGGCGACTGAGGATCAGTAGATTTTCTCTGATGCCCTTGGGTTGACTAATTTTCCAATGCCCTTGGCGGTCATTGGGGATGGTGGCCTTGGTTTTGGCCGCCACGACAAAGGGGGCCAATGGGCTAGAATTGCTGAAATTATCGGGGTTTTCTGGACGGGAACAGTATAAAAGCGGTTGGCGATCGCTGTTGAGGACAAGGATCATTGCGTAGAGGGGTTGTTCTTCTTGATTTTCGATTTGATAGCGAATTTCCGTCCCGACGGGCAGAATTAAGTCATTTTTAGCGGTATTAGTCCCCCTGCTACCCGGGATTTTTTGGGTTTGTACCGTGGAGATATAGGTTTGATCGAGGCTTTCGAGGGTGACAATGACGGCTAAACCGGAGGATTCTTGATTGATCAACAAGTGCCACAATTTGCAGGCCAGCAGGGTTTCTAGTTGCGATTGCAGTCGTTTGATCCCCGATTTAATTGCTTCGTTGGCCGCCCCTAAACTACCGATAATTAGGGAGCCATTGGCAGATAATAACTGATAATTGCCAGTTTCTTCGCTACCAACTCGACTTAAGAGACAATCTACCGTTTGTTCACCAATGTTAACCACAGCGGCCACATCGGGCAAACTGGCAAAGGTACTGGTGGCATCTACCCGTTCAATCCGGGTTAAGTTACTATCCAAACCGACGATTAAGCCGATTTGACTGGGAAAAACCCGCAATTTTTCCTGTAGAATCTGTCCTATTTCTAGGGAGGCGGTTTGTGATAATAACTGGGCTTTCGCTTTTAAACCCTGACGGGAGAGAATTTGTAGGCTGATTTCCTCCCCATTCGCCTCAATAAAGCTCAAACAGGAGTTAATCCCGTAATTTTCTAGGATTTCTAAGGGCAGGCCGACCAGATTGACTTCTAGGGTGCGTTCATCAATAAGATTTGTAACAATTGCCGCCCCACCCCTTGACGTTTCTAACGTTGTATGATAGGGCGGGGCAGAATTATTTTTTTGATTACTGGTTAGGATTGCCGGCTGCTGTTGTTCACTGCTGTGACTAGCGACAAGATTACGGAGATGGGGAAAAGCGATCGCAATTGTCGGACTGGGGCAAGCTTGCCAGAGATACTGGGTGAGATCATAGGTGAATAAGCCAGCATTGGGGCTATTACCGCTCAATTCCAGGGCGATTTGCTCTGGTTTAGCGGCAGCGAGAATAACGCCGTTACTAGGCTTATTTTTGAGGTTAAAACGGGTTTTAATATCGGCAGCGAAAGTTAACTCGGCGGGGTTAAGATCAGTAAGGCTTTCGGGATAGGAACGAACGCGGAGATTACCGAGATAGGGCTGAGGTTGGGGGAGATGACTACTATCAAAAACCAAGCTAAACTTATCCGTAGCTAGACAGCGAGCCATCAGCAGAATATTTTCCTTAAGTAAAGCATTTTCTGCCCCATTAGCAGTAATAAAAACCTCTTTTCCGGCCCCAAGACTGCCATAACCGCTAAAGTGAAAAATGACCACATCCCCCGCCCTGGCTTGGGCGATCAGGTGTTCTAAAAAAGCCGCTTCGATCGCTTCTCGACTGGCTTTTTGTCCCGTTAAAGTTACTATATCAGCATCCTGAAAGCCAAAACGATAACGGAGAAGGTCTTTTTGTAACTCCACATCGGTAAGACAGCCGGGCAGCGGCGGAATATTCGCCCCATACTGGTCAATACCGACTAAAAGAGCCAATTTTCGGGGATTAGGGGCGGCGAGAGCGGCCAAATGACGGTTAAGGGTTCCTTGACTAATCGCCAAAGTCAGCAACCCCCAACCTGTCTGCTGGATCAATTCTCGCCTAGTTATGTTCATGATCCTTGCATGGCGCGGATTAATTCGGCAGCCACTTCTGGACGGGAGAATTCCGGAGGTGGTAATTCTCCTTTACGCAGCAGTTCCCGGACTTTCGTTCCCGAAAGATGTATTCTTTCTTCCGGTAAACTGGGGCTAGTTTTGGTGGTTGCCATTCCCGAAGTCCGGGTACAGTAGAAAGCGTGTTCAAACTTCATCGGCACGATTCCCAATTCCCCAGGCTCGAACTCATCAAAGATATACTGAGCATCGTAGGTTCCGTAGTAGTCCCCGACTCCGGCATGGTCACGACCGACGATAAAATGGGTACAACCGTAGTTTTTGCGGATAATAGCGTGGAAAATTGCTTCCCGGGGGCCGGCGTAACGCATAGCTGAGGGGTTGATAGCCAGAATAACGCGATCTTGGGGAAAGTATTTATCCATCATGATCTCATAGCAACGCATCCGCACATCGGCCGGTACATCATCGCTTTTGGTAGCGCCGACAAGAGGATGCAAGAATAAACCATCTACCACTTCTAGGGCGCATTTTTGAATGTATTCGTGGGCCCGGTGGATGGGATTACGGGTTTGGAAACCGACAATCGTTTTCCAAGCTTTTTCGTGGAACATTTTGCGCGATTGCAGAGGATCGATCTGATATTTGGGAAACTGAGGATGAGGATCGCGCTGAAGTAACCATATTGGACCTGCGAGGTTAATTTCTCCCTGTTCGTAGAGGACTTTTACCCCAGGGTGTTTCTGGTCGTCGGTACGATAGACGTTAACTGCTTCGTGGGCCTTATTATAACGGTATTTTTGGGTTAGTTCTAGGACTCCGACAAAGTTGCCTTCGCTGTCATCTAAACGAATCCAGTTGCCTTCTTTGAGCGGATCCGCCACTTCTTCGCTAACGGAAAGAGTCACGGGAATTGCCCAGGGTAAACCATTGATTAGACGCATATCATCGACGACTTTTTCGTAGTCGTCCTGTTCCATAAAGCCTTTGAGGGGACTGAAACCACCAATAGCAATCATAACTAAATCCGAGAGCGCTCGTTCATCTAAGGAAACTCGCGGTAGTTTTTCAGCTAGGGCCAGAAATTCTGCTTTTTCGGCCGCGGTAGCAATACGATTAATTAATTGCCCACCGTGGGGCGCGATTCCTTCGGTCAGTACAGTCATAAAAATTTCTTTACATTGTCACGGTTTATCCTATCAGAAGTTGGTTAAAGCTCTATGGGCTTCCAATAAAAAGGCTTGTACTGAAACAGTACAAGCTCTTACTTTAGATTGAAAAATTTAGATATTAGGCAATTACACTGAAGTTGCTTTGGTTGACTGTAGCCAGATTGGTAAAGGTAGAACTTAAGGTGGCGAGAAGGCTAGCACCTGCACCGAATACGGCGGTATTAAAAGCATTATTTGTGTACCACACCTGTACCCCGGCAGCAGTGCCAACACCCAAAATTGCCGCACTGGAGGAGGCCCCTGCAAAAAATGCGGCACTGGCGGCAGCAGACAGGGAGTTACCTTCACCGTAGCGACTAGCGGAGAGGCCACCGAGAGATAATCCCGTAAAACCAGAAGATCTTAATTGAATTTGATCAATAGAGATAAAATCAGCAATAAAATCTACTCCTTCAAAAACAGAATTGTAGATGAAAGTGTTAGCCCCATTTCCTCCACCGAGAAAATCTGACCCAAAACCACCCACAAGAGTATCGTTACCGTCACTACCACCGATCAGATCATTACCGCTACTACCGTTGAGAATGTTGGCTTGAAAATCGCCAATAATTGTATCATTGCCGCTAGTCCCGATGACATTATCAAAATTGAGAAAAGTCCGATTGATGGTAGGAAACGGACCAAAAACAGAAGCCCCACCAGTGGAGAGATTGATAGAAAGGGAAGCTCCAAACGCAGCAGTGCTGGAATCGATAGTGTTACCGCCCACCAGAGGATTGGCAATAATTGTCTCCATACTGATCGTATCATCGACACCAGCAACCCCAGCAAAGCCTTTCTCAACGAGTCCCGTCGGTTTGACAGTAATCGCTGTTCCTAATCCCCGATAGTCGGCGGTATCATTGCCTGTTCCCCCGTCAAGGGTATCGTTTCCCAGCGTGCCGAAAAAGGTGTCATTACCTCCATTTCCTCGCAAACGATTACTTTGACTATCACCTTTGATAAAGTCATTTTGATTAGTTCCTGAGACATCATCGAAGTTGATAACAGCAAAGTTCAAAGTGCCAAAGAAAGGAACATTTCCGACGGTTAAACGGAAGGTACTGAGATCAACATCGATAAATGAGGGGGCAGGGCTCGTGGAAGCATCGATTAAATTATTACTGGCAAAAGGATTGGCAACAATTATTTCAATAGAATTCAGGCGATCACTGCCGAGACTACCTTTCAAGATTCCGCCAGTAGGCAAAAGAGTAATACTCTGTGGGGCGAGAGAAGAGGTGCGAAGATTGCTGTAGTCAGCAATATCCAAACCACTGCCACCATTAAATACGTCGTTGCCGCTACTACCGACAAAAATATCGTTAAAAATGGTTCCGACAATGTTGTCGTCAAATATAGTTCCAAAGAAAACTGGCATTAGTTACAAACCTCCGATTTGGTCTTTTCAAGAAAACATAAAGTCAATAGTTATAACCATTGATCAGGCTTTTTACAGCATTTTTGGTTAGGTAAAAATTTGCTGATGTTTCACCTTAGCCTTTAGGCAATATCACAACGTCAGAAGACTAGCAATCAAAAGGGACGCTATAAAGTTCTGTTAAGTAGTTTTCTTAGTCAGTAGTTAGGGAATGAGTCAAAATAACTCAAGGCAAATTATTTCGGCTTTTCCATGAACTCTGAGAAATACTAACTTAATGTTGTGTTTATTTTTAGGATGTGAACTTATATTAAGTTTTGTTTCAAATGTTGTCAAATTTTATATAAAGCTTAAATAAGCCGTTTATCGGGGAAAATTGTTGAATTCGGTTTTTATGTCCAGAATCGTACTTGTAACTGCTAATATCGTTGATTATCCTTAGCAAGGAAGAATCCGGTTACTGCGAGGAGCTGCTGAAGGCTCCATAGCTACTGACTGGAAGCCTGAGATCACGCCGAAGTCCCACGGTCGAAGCCTTTTGCCTATCCTGATAAGTAGCCTATACTCAACGAATTGAGTATAATTTACCCGCTAATAGTCCCAGGGCGATTGATCGCATCTATGTTCCCGTCTATCCGCAAACTCCCCTAACTCTTAATCAAGAGGTTGGTACTAGCGATGATTTTCCAGTTGGAACCGTTTACAATAAGATTTGTAAAAATTTATAAATAATTATGAGCGAAAAAGTTGTCCTGATTGTCGGTGCTACGGGGGGGATCGGTGCCGCTTTAGCGCGTAAACTGGCTGTTAATGGTCATAAACTCGTATTAGTGGCCAGAAATGCCGATAATTTATCTAATTTAGCTGGTGAGTTGCCTTGTCCTTCTTTAATTGTGCCGACGGATATCACCAATCCCACTCAGGTAGAAACTTTGATGGAAAAAATTGTCTCCCATTACGGCCGGTTGGATGTGTTGGTTAATGCGGCCGGAGCCGGTGTGATGAAGCAATATAATAAAATCACGCCGGAAGATTTAGATAAAATGCTCGACCTCAATCTGAAGGGGAGTTTTTATACCTGTCAGGCTGCGGCTAATGTGATGAAGGAAAATAAGGCCGGTCATATCTGTAATGTGGTGGGAATTTTGGGTAAGCATTCTATGGCTATGGCTGCCGCTTATTGTGCTTCTAAGTACGGGGTGGTCGGTTTTAGTAAATGTTTGGCCGATGAGTTAAAACGCTATGGTATTAAAATGACTTTATTCTATTTTGGTGGTGTCGATACTCCTTTTTGGGATCAGGTGAGCTTAAAAGTTGATCGCAATAAAATGTTAACCGCTCAAACCGCCGCCGATGCTATCTATTTTGCCATGAATGCTGAACCCCAAGCCGTCCCCATGGAAATTAATATTCAACCCGATAGTCATCTCTTTTTTTAGTCATCAGCTTTTTCAGTTATCAGTTATCAGTTATCAGTGAATAGCATTAAGTGGCAAGTTCTGAGTTTTATTTTCAATGTTTACTGCTCACTGAAAAACACCCTTTTTTTTGACTTTATCTATGTTTGTTGATCATATTCATTTTTATGTAGAATCGGCTAAAAAATGGCGGGATTGGTTTGTGCGGGTGATGGATTTTCAGGCGATCGCAAGTTTAGTTAATCTCCACACACACACAGAAATAGTTGGCAATGGCATCCAAAAAGATAAAACTAAACAGATTATTTTTATCTTATCTTCTCCTTTAAATTCTCTTAGTCCCGTGGCGGAATTTTTAAGTAAATATCCTGAAGGGGTGGCGGATGTAGCTTTTCAAGTGGAGGATTTGGACGCTTTAGCTAGGAGAATTAAACAGGATATTTTTATTCAGGAAACTGTTTTGCCTAGGGGTAAGATAAAAAGCTGTCAAATCTCTAGCATTGCTAATCTCAAACATACGTTAATTGAAAGACAGGGAATCACGCCAATTTTAGCCGATCCTAATCTGATTGAGTATGATAGTAGGGAACAAGATAATCAGGATATTCTGGCAATTGATCATTTAGTTCTAAATGTTTTTCAGGGGAATTTAGAGTTAACAGCCAATTGGTACGAGGAAAATTTAGGCTTTAAAAAAAGGCAAACTTTTACTATTAAAACGGAGCGTTCTGGTCTTTATTCTCAGGTACTTGTTCACCCTGAAACTGAATTAAAATTACCGATTAATGAGCCAGACAGTAACAGTTCTCAAATTCAAGAATTTTTGGATATTAATCAAAAATCTGGCATTCAACACATTGCTTTAAAAACAGAAAATATTTTAAGATTAACTCAAAAATTAAAAGAAAGAAAAGTAGAATTTTTATCAGTTCCCAACAGTTATTATCAGCAAATTAGCTATCAAAAAACAGATTTTAATATTGCTGATTGGGAATGGTTAGAAATTAAAAAACAGGAAATTCTCATCGATTTTGAACAAAATAGTCATTCCCTCCCAGAAAAGCCGACTTTACTGCAAATTTTCACTAAACCAATTTTTTCCCAGCCGACTTTCTTTTTTGAATTAATCGAGCGACGTCATGCTGCTAGAGGTTTTGGAGAAGGCAACTTCCGGGCTTTATTTGAAGCAATCGAACGGGAACAAATACAGCGAGGAACTTTAGATTAGAGTCAGAAAAGCGATAATTTTTCCCATGAGACTAAGTAGGTAGGTGTTAAAAGTTTTCAGACACCCCCCTTATCAAGGGGGGCAGGGGGGATCGAACCTAAAATCCATTTTTAATTTAATTATAACCAGCTACTTATCAACGATAACGTAATTCAATCACATCTTTTTTGATTGTGACATCATAGGAACCAAAAAAGGTTTGTCCCAAGAGTCCTAACCCTTCCATTTGGGGAGAAATACCAACAATCTGATTAGATAAAACCACCTCGCCAACTTTAACAGAATTAATGCGACCAAGATAAACCGTAACGACACCGCCGGCGGTATGAGCGACTACTTCCCTTTCCCGTTTGACTTTCATCGCTTTCGCCATGGCATCGGTGAGGACGATCGAACTAGCTCCCGTATCAAAAAGCATTTCATAATAGTGACGGTTATTAAAAACTACCATCACCGTGGGAATGCCGTTAACCCGGCGTTGAATCGGTAGCTGATAAACTTGCGGGGAATTTTTCCTATTTCTGGATGAACCGCCACAGAGACGGCTAAGATCTATGTGTTGTCCATCTGCTCTTTGGAGAAAGCATTCCGATTGAGCGAGAGTCGCAGCGGTGAAGGGAAATAACAGCAGGCTGCTGGACAATGCGATCGCAGAAATAGACCTATTCATGGGTTTAACATCGAGAAGACCGACTCGGAAAAGAACGCTTCTAGCCCTAAAATTCCCCAAAAATGGAGGAAAATAACAGGAGTTTAACCGGGAGGCCAGGTCATTGGGCGATCGCCTAAAAGATGGACATGAAGATGATCGACGGTTTGGCCCCCATGTTCCCCATTATTGATCACCACTCGATAACCTTGACTTAATTTGGCTTCGGCGGCCACTTTTTTAACAGTTAGTAACAAATGTCCCAATAAATCTCGATCGCTGTCGCTGGCTTCCTCTAGTTTCGGAATCGGTTTTTTGGGGATAATGAGGATATGGGTGGGTGCTTGGGGATTAACATCTCGAAAAGCGAGAACCAGATCATCTTCATAAACGATCGAGGCTGGAATTTCTTTGCGGATAATTTTGCTAAAAATAGTCTCACTCATAGACAAATTGCTTTTTCTTCAACTATACCATTAAGCTCTCAGCTTTTCTGGCTAGTTTATACCGAGAAATAGGCTGATTTTCTGGGTAAATTCCCAGATAAAATCATTTTTATGCGGAAAACTAGCCTAACATCCTGTTTCATTTTCCTAAGAACTCACTTTATTTTTACTTGAGCCAAAATGTTAGCAAGGGTTTGGAGTGCGGCAATTATCGGCATCGATGCCATTAAAATCGGGGTAGAGGTGGATGTATCGGGGGGATTACCCGGAATTGCCGTGGTGGGTTTACCCGATACCGCCGTGCAGGAGTCGAAAGAAAGGGTAAAAGCTTCCCTAAAAAATGCTGGATTTGCCTTTCCCATCCGCAAAATTGTCATCAATTTAAGTCCTGCCGATATCCGCAAAGAGGGGCCGATTTATGATTTACCGATTAGTATCGGCATTTTAGGAGCCTCCGAACAGGTAGAAGCCGATTTACTGGGGGATTTTCTCTTTTTAGGCGAATTATCCCTCGATGGTAGTTTGCGTCCCGTGGCGGGGGTTTTACCCATTGCTGCTGCCGCCGAAAAAATGGGGATCAAGGGTTTAGTGGTTCCCGCCGATAATGCCAAAGAAGCAGCCGTGGTCAAAGGCGTACAAGTGTATGGGTTTCGTCATCTATCGGAAGTGGTAAATTTCTTAAATGAACCCGATCGCTATTCACCGATGACTTTTAACGCTGCCGAGGAATTCGGGCGATCGCAGGTAAATCTCCCCGATCTCAAGGATGTCAAAGGTCAAGCCATTGGTCGTCGGGCCCTGGAAATTGCCGCAGCTGGGGGTCATAACCTAATTTTTGTCGGGCCGCCGGGCAGCGGTAAAACCATGTTAGCGCGACGTTTACCCGGTATTCTGCCCCAGCTTACCTTTGCCGAATCCCTAGAAGTCTCCCAGATTCATTCCGTCGCCGGATTACTGAAAGATCGAGGTTCCCTGGTGCGCGAGCGTCCTTTTCGCAGTCCCCATCACTCCGCTTCCGGAGCGGCGCTGGTGGGAGGTGGCACTTATCCCCGACCGGGAGAAATCTCCCTTTCCCACCGTGGTATTTTATTTTTGGACGAATTAACGGAATTTAAGCGCAGTGTCTTGGAATATCTCCGACAACCCCTAGAGGATGGTTATGTGAGCATTTCTCGCACTCGTCTTTCTGTCGCTTTTCCGGCCCGTTTTACCTTGGTGGCCAGCACCAATCCCTGTCCCTGCGGTTATTACGGCGATTCGGTGCAACCCTGCAGCTGTTCCCCGCGACAACGGGAACAGTATTGGGCGAAATTATCGGGACCGCTTTTAGACCGTATTGACCTACAAGTGACGGTAAATCGCCTGAAACCAGAAGAAATGACCCAAGAGAGTCGGGGAGAAGCTTCTGAGCAGGTGCGGCAACGGGTAGAAGGGGCCCGGCAAAAGGCCAGCGATCGCTTTCAGAATACGGGGATTCGCTCTAATGCGGAGATGAATTCCGAGCATTTGCGGCGTTTTTGCGCTCTTGATCATAGCAGTCGCCATATTTTAGAAGGGGCAATCCGAAAATTGGGTTTATCGGCCCGAGCAATGGATCGCATTCTCAAAGTTGCCCGCACCATTGCCGATTTAGGAGATAGTGAAATGCTGAAAAGTTCCCACGTTGCCGAAGCAATTCAGTATCGCACTCTCGATCGTTTAAGTTGAGTAGGTAGGTGTTAAAAATTGTCAGATCCCCCCGCCGATAAGCGGCGCAATCTGAGGCAAAATTGGGTGTATCTCATTTTTACAAATCTACCAAGTTGGAATTTTTACGGGGAAACTCTCGGCTAAAATTTGGCATTACTTCCGATTTTATCAATCAATCCAAGCTTTTGGGGGGTTCTACCCCCCAAACCCCCCGTTGGGGGCGTGGCGCGGTCACTGAGCGTGTCGAAGTGCCGCCCCCAAACCCCCC
>NZ_JBLZRT010000028.1:0-8518 GCF_048564745.1 Microcystis sp. | reverse complement strand
CTCCAGCTACATCAAATGTTCCAAAAAAATATAGAAGAGCTAATGCAAATTAGCCGCTATCGGTTGAAGGATTACATCAAAGGACAAAGAGCAATATCGCTTGCCCTATCTACCTTCTAGCTCGCTTGTCCCCCTCTCAGGGTATCTCTGCTTGATTTAGTAGAGCTTTTTTTCCTTTTAAACGGAAGTTTCCCGATTGTAAAAGCATCCGTCTTTTTGAATTGTTCATCTGATAAGTTTTGATAATCTATACTTTTGCTAATAAACATAGCAAAAGCATAGATGATTTCCTGACATAAGATCACATTTTATTCTTTTTTTGACTTCTATCTAAAAATTGATAAAAAAGCAAAATCCTTCATTGCACCATAAAAAAATTATGCAAGAGGTCTATTCTTTGACAATAGAGTTGAATTCCTTGCAGCTTGGCTAGGGAGAATTTTGGTTTAATGGGAAGGAGCAGTAAAGACATAAAACTCATCCGCAGCAAGCGATAAACAAGGATAGTTAAAGTCGTATGTTTTTCGAGACTGAGAAGATAACTATAGATATTATGAGTTAGTCTTAGATAACCATAGCGACGGGTGATAGAAGATGGTTCATGAATGATTTTAATCTGATTGGTAACAACGACTAAATAGCCTTGATTTGCGTATCTTCGGGAAAAATCAAAGTCTTCGTAGTAGAGAAAGTAATCGGGATCAAAATGGGGACAAGTGGAAAAATTCGAGAAATTAATTAATAAACTGCATCCCGTCACCCAGTCAGGAATAAGATAGGGTTTATCTCCATAGTCTAAGGATTCCTCCACCACGTTAATTGTGCCGATTTTGGCATTAAATTTTCCCCAACCAAACCAGATTTTACCATCCGGTTCGTAAATTTCTGTACCAGCGATGGCAACTTCCCGATATTGCTGAAAAAATTTGCTTGCTTTCTCCAGAGAGTCCGGTAATAAGTAAGCGTCAGGATTAACTAACCAAACGATAGCTTCTCTGTCTTGTTGATAAATCCAATCAAGTCCCACATTACATCCTTTCCCAAATCCTAAATTTTCCCCCGCTTCAATAATCTTGACTCTTTTCGCTGCTAAAGATTGGATATTTTTATCTTCAGTGGAATTGTTAACAATGATGAGAGTAGCAGATAAGTCATCGTCGAGGGAAGCGATTAAACGCTTAATTAATTCCGCGCAATTGTAGTTAACGGTCAATAGATAAATCATTACAGATAAAAGGTAGAGAATTACTTTTTCTGAAGACGACAGAGATTAAAATTTTCAATTTTACTGGGAAAGGGTTGACAACTTTGGAAGTCAATAACGAGATTTTCCTTCGCTAAATCACCCACTATATCAGGCGATTTTTTATTAAAGTCCGTCTGGAGAATGTAGAGAGATTCTGGGGGAGTATTAGCAATAAATGTCTCGGCATTTTTTCGCATTAAAGTTCCTTCACTGACTCCCATATTTCCTCGCAATCGCACAAAACGAGTCGAGGCAGGAAAATGGGGAACTAGATAACCTGTTCCTTCATCTCCCCACACAACAATCGTGGAATTTTCGTAGGGTTTTAATGCTTGACTATCGATACCAAAATAATTATCTGACCATCCCATTCTCCACCAGTCTAAGGGTTTGACTGTAGCGGCAATTAAGGCAAAAATAGCGATAGATATTATAAAAACTGTCCTTTTATGAGGATAAAAATAGGCAATAATCAGGATAATTAAAACCGGTGTGATTAACTCTAGAACCATCAGATAACGATAAATAGAAAACCCCTTTAACCAGATCAGATAGGCACTACAATAAAAAGGTAGTAAAAATCCGAGAATGGGTAAATGGACTAAATTATTTTTTTGCTCTAGAGAACGGCGAGAGGTGTAGCGATAAATAATTACTCCCAGAAGAATAACAATTAAAAGATAGGCAATAGCAAAACGAGTCTCTTTAAATTTTACCTCAGCCACTAGGGTTTGTTCCTGCACAAAATAAAAGGGATAAAATAAAAATTGCCAAACATCTTTCGGTAAAAAGCGTACATCTTGCAGGTTAAAATCTGTTTCGATGTAGGGAGATTGAAAAATTTTGTTGAAGAAGGGAAAAAGGGGATTAGCAAAATTAGTCCACATCAGGATTATCCAATAACCCATCGTCAGGGAAAATCCCACAGCCATAGAGAGAATTAAGGACAGAAGATTACGCAGCTTTTCCCTGATGGTATTGGTTAAAAAACTAATCGCCACGATTAAACTGATACTATACAGTGCCGTGGTCAATTTTAGTCCTGTTGCTAGTCCTAAAAGCAATCCTGCGAAAATTATAGTTTTAACCTTAACCGGTTGATTACGACCAAGACAAGCGATAATTAAAAATAATCCTGCCAAAACAAAAACACTGCTGGTACTATCGCCGATACTTGTTCCTAACTCTGATAGAAAAGCTGCCCCAAATATACTGGTAATTGCTGCCGCTACGCTTAAAGTTATCTTGTATCTTTTGCCAACTTTATCGAAGGAGTGATAAGTGATTAAATGAACTAACCACTGATTTAATCCATGGAAACCTCCCAAGAAAAAACCGACCACCACCGGAGGTATTTTTAGGTAATAGATAGCAAGGAAAAAAGGAACATCCATCAAAGGATTAAAGAAAGTTTGTATCTGTGCTGGGAGGACATCATACTTAAAACGTCCCGTTAATAACATATAGGGATTATAAAAATGATAATTGCGTAAATCCCAGCTAACATCTTGACCTAAGATAACTGATAAAATCCCTAGTCCGATAAAATAAACTACTGCCCAGAAGAGGGGATGAGTCAGGGTGAACCGTTTTAATAATGCCATAATTTAATCAATAATTTTGGTGACTTCGACGAGAAAACTAAACCCAATAGGACTGTTTACTTTCAGCAAAAGCCAATCAGTTATTAGTTTTTACTGTGCCATTAGACTAATTACTAGCTCTGGGATGAGTCGGCCTTTTAGCTGATAGCTTTTTACTTGATATACCATGTTTGGCTAACAAATACAAACGGAAACTTTTGACTCCAAAAAACGTCTTTGGGCAAGTTGACCAAATTTTGATATACTAAGGTGATAAAATTGCCCACCATACTGACTCGATCGCCAATGAAGTCTAGAAAAGGGTTAATCTCGGTCAAGCAAGCTTATCTAAAAATTCTATCGGTGATCCTAGTTCTGGCGATAATTGGTTTATCGGTAGTCGGAAACTATGGTATCACTTGGGACGAACCGATCGAAGTGGATATGGTCAATCATAATCTCGAATATATCCGAGAAAACAAGCCCATATCAGAAATGTCCCGTCATTACGGCTTTTATTTTAACTACATATCCCAACTTATCTACGAAACCAAAGAAAATTTTTTCCCTGCTACTGCCAATCTTCCTCCCAATCCCACCGATAAGGAGGAATGGCTATCGAGGATCTGGCAAATAACCCGGGTTAAGCACGTCGTCACCTTTCTTTTTTCCCTGATTGCCTATCTATCGGTGGTGGGAATCGTCGCTATCTTAGCAGGAATCGAATCTGCTTGGTTAGGGGCGCTAATTTTAGCCCTATTTCCCGCTTTTTGGGGTCATAGCTTCTTTAATCCCAAAGATATTCCCTTTGCAGCCATGTTCACCCTCGGAACCTTCACGGGTTCCCTATTGCTGGATAAATATTTTCAGTCCGAAAATCAGGCTATTAAACTAGGATTTAACCGTTTAACTGTTTATTCTTGTCTCTACGGGATTATCGCTGGTTTAATCACCGGAATTCGCATCGGTGGCTTTTTTATCCTCTTTTATCTCATCTTCGCCCATCTGGTGGCCCGATGGGATCTCAAAACCCTCCCCAAAACTCTCTGGCGTTTTCTGCCCCTATACGCAGTTATTGTACTTTTTTGGGCAATAACCACCTATATTGTTCACCCTGCCGCTTGGAGAAACCCGATTACTTGGTTTATCGAAGCGATAACCCTCATGTCCAAGTTTAACATCTGGGATAATACGGTTCTCTTTGACGGTCAAAATATCCCCGGTCGTTCCTTGCCTTGGTACTATCTACCCCGGCTATTTTCCCTCACCACCCCCGTCCTCCTGCAAATCGCCGTCTTGGTGGGTGTAATGGTGATTTTGACAAAAATGACCAAATTAACGCCAACCCAGCGTGCTTGCGCCCTAATCACCGTACTCCAAGCGTTTTTACTGCCTACCGTTGCTATCCTGCGTCAATCTACTCTCTACGACGGCATCCGTCACTTTTTATTTGTCATTCCCGCCCTAGCAGCGATCGCAAGTACGGCTATTATTTGGACATACCATAAACTCAAGCGAAAGTCAATAAAAATCTTTCTAACGACCCTGCTAATCCTCAACTTTAGCGTCATCGTCTATGACATGATTAGCCTGCATCCCTACGAATACACCTACTATAATCGCGCCTACGGAGGCTTAAAAGCAGCCCAAGGTCAACAGGAAACCGATTACTGGGGATTAAGTCTCAAAGAGGGGATGGAATGGCTTAATCAAAATGCCGCCGCTAACTCTACCATCGTCGTTGCCGGTCCGATGTTTGCGGCAGAAATGGTAGAAGATCACCAACGAAACTTTACGATGATCTATCGAGATGACTTTGCTTGGGGAAAGGCCCCCGACCCCGATTATTACATGGGTTTATCCCGATACGATTATTTCCAAGCTTTCCCCCATTGTCCCACTGTTCACGCCGTCCAACGCCAAGAAACCCCCCTAACTATCATTAAACATTGTCGTCAGCCATGATCGAAATGACCGCTATTCCGCCGATTTCCCTGCAAAACTACCGTATCGCCGCGATTATTCCCTGTCACAACGAAGAACTAACGATCGCTAAAGTTGTCTCCCAATTCCAAACTTTTCTGCCAGAAGCGGCAATTTATGTTTATAACAACCGCTCTACCGATGATACCGTGACGGAGGCACTCAAAGCTGGGGCGATCGTGCGTCAGGAAATCCAACCGGGAAAAGGCAATGTTGTCCGGCGGATGTTTGCCGATATCGAAGCGGATATCTATATTCTTATTGATGGCGATGATACCTACGAAATTGCGGCAGTACGTCGCTTAATTGAACGAATGCTGCGGGAACAATTGGATATGGTGGTCGGTGCGCGTCGGGAAGCGGCAAAATCCTCCCAGGCTTATCGTCCGGGTCATCGCGCTGGTAATCTATTTTTAACAGGATTCGTTAAATTTCTGTTTGGAGCGCGTTTAATCGATATGCTCTCTGGTTATCGTGTCTTTTCCCGTCGTTTCGTCAAATCTTTTCCCGCTTTATCCAATGGTTTCGAGATTGAAACCGAGTTAACTATCCACACTTTAGAATTAAAAATTCCCTTCGCTGAAGAACCAACCCTCTACGGGGAACGTCCCGAGGGTTCCCAAAGTAAGTTAAAAACCTTTCAAGATGGCTGGCGGGTATTGGGAACCGCTATTCTACTTTTTAAAGAAATTCGTCCTTTTCTCTTTTTTAGCCTTGTCTCGCTGATTTTGGCGGTTATTTCCCTCCTCTTAGCGATTCCCGTCCTGTTTGAATACCTCGAAACCGGCTTAGTGCCACGTTTTCCCACCGCTATTTTATCGGCCTCGATCATGCTTTTAGCCTTTTTAGGTTTGACCTGTGGCATGATCCTCGATTCCGTCTCCCGGGGACGAAAAGAGATGAAACGAATGGCTTATCTAGCTAACAGTTGGCTGAAAGCTTAGGGAAAAAAGCTCCCTAAACATACAAGTTTAGGTCACATCTCCAGTTAAACCGTCTCTAACCGTTGCAGCACGGAGGAGGGTTTTTTGTCAATAAATTCCGCCGGCGGAATTTGATATTTAATCAGATTGGCTAATTCCTGTAGTTGGCTGATGGCTTCCGCACCTTCGAGTTTCATTAACTCTCGATCATCGCGCATTTCTGTCCAGGTGATGCCGTAATCGGACACGAGAAACCGAATTAGATGGGTTTCACCCAATCCCACCATAAAAGATGCGCTATTCATTTGACCGCCACAGGTGTAGCAAGATACTAGATAACCTTGATTTTCTAAGGCGATCGCTAAAGCCTGTAAATCCATGACTAAGTCTTTGACCAGTTGGCGATGCTGTTCTGCAAGTCGTTTAAACACAATTTTCCTCCTGATAACACTCCTCAAGTATAAAACCTTAACACTTTTTTAAGATTCTTTTCTGAGAAAATAGGGTACGTGAACTAAGTTTTCTTACGGATGGTAAGTAACAAAATGTAAAGAACCCTAAATCTAGGGTAGCGTAAATTTCTGAGATAGCTAAGTATATATAACTACAGAGCCACCAGTTTATCTATCTTTCCACCCCCTCGATCCCAACTATTCCCATCATGCCTATTTTTAAAGTTTATGATCCAGTTTCGACAAAAAAGTTCGTAAATCTATATTGACAATTACATAAACCTATGCTTCTATGCCGGATGCGGAGGGGTGTGGGGTGTAGGCTTCGGCCGTGAGCTCAGCCGAACGGGTGTGGGGTGTGGGGTGTGGGCTTCGGCCGTGAGCTCAGCGTTCGACCGAGCTCACGCCGAGGTCCGAACGGGTGTGGGGTGATGGGGTGATGGGGTGTGGGGAGAATAAATAAAAATAATCTCCTGTCTCCTGTCTCCTGTCTCCTGACTCCTGATCACTGATTACTGATCACTGATCACTGATTGCTGATAAGATTGTTACGAAAATATAAACACGAAATTCTATAGTTAGCCATGACCCAAAACGGAAGCTCGAAGTCGATCGTTGTCTCTCCCTCGATCCTATCGGCGGATTTTAGTAAATTAGGAGCCGATATCGAGGCTGTGGATAAGGCAGGAGCCGATTGGATTCACGTTGATGTGATGGATGGTCGTTTTGTCCCGAATATCACCATTGGACCCCTGATTGTCTCCGCTATTCGTCCCTATACGAAAAAACCTTTAGATGTGCATTTAATGATCGTCGAACCAGAAAAATATGTGGCTGACTTTGCGAAAGCGGGTGCTGACATTATTTCTGTTCACGCTGAACATAATGCTTCTCCCCACCTTCATCGTACTCTTTGCCAAATTCGCGAACTCGGTAAACAAGCGGGTGTGGTATTAAATCCCTCCACTCCCTTAGATTTAATCGAATACGTGCTGCATTTGTGCGATTTAGTCTTAATTATGAGCGTTAACCCTGGTTTTGGTGGCCAGAGTTTTATCCCGGAAGTTGTCCCCAAAATCCGTCAATTACGTCAAATCTGCGATGAAAAAGGCTTGGATCCCTGGATTGAAGTGGATGGCGGCTTAAAACCGGCTAATACTTGGCAAGTTCTCGAAGCGGGTGCTAATGCGATCGTAGCAGGTTCGGCGGTATTTAATGCCCCCGATTACGCAGCAGCGATCGAAGGTATCCGTAACAGCAAACGTCCCCAACCTCAATTAGCCACGGTTTAATTGCCGCAGGGGTGGGTTAGCTGTTGACTAATTATCTTAGTATTGGCACTAACCCACTCTGCTGATTTGTTCTAAAACCTGCCGCCATAAACCCGAATTAGAGACGGCTAAAACTTCGCTAGAATCAGCTTGTAGGGGACTACCCGACCAATCGCTAATTATTCCGCCTGCACCTTCAATAATCGGGATTAAAGCACAAAAATCGTAGTATTTCAGGTCTGATTCTAGGATTACCATCGGCATGGCAGTGCAGCCAGTGGCTAACATCATATAGTTATAACAATCACCCCCAAAAGCGGTACGTTTGCAGACGGTTTGCAGCTGACGAGCGATCGCCTGTTGTCGTTCTGTGATAAACATTAAGGGAGTGGTGGAGGCTAAACAGGCATTTTTTAAGACAAGTTCCCGATCTTGACGGTAGGGATTAACAATCATCTGGTTATTATAAAGACTCCCTTTTCCCTTCACTCCTAACCAGCGATCGCCTAAAATCGGTTGATCGACAATTCCTAAAATCGGTTGATTTTCTGCCACTAGGCCGATTAAAGTCCCAAAAATCGGCAATCCCTTGACAAAAGAGGATGTGCCATCGATGGGATCCAATACCCAATAACGACCACTTTGGGAGGGAATATTGGCTCCTTCTTCCCTAATAACCCCATCTTCAGGCAATTCTCGCCGAATAATTGCCACCATTGCCTCCTCAGCTTCTTGATCGGCGATTGTTACTATTGAGGAAACTTGATCGAGTTTGGTTTCGGTTTCTAGATGAGGCTGCCGAAAATAGCGCCGGATAATCTCTCCAGAAGTGTCCGCTAATTGATGAGCTAGTTGGATAGTGCGATCGATATTCATGAGGGGAAACAATACAGCAGAATTTAGAAGACAGGAGACAGGAGTAGGGAGTGTGGGAAGTGGGGAAGTGGGGAAGTGGGGAAGTGGGGAAGTGGGGAAGTGGGGAAGTGGGGAAGTGGGGAAGTGGGGAAGTGGGGAAGTGGGGAAGTGGGGAAGTGGGGAAGTGGGGAAGTGGGGAAGTGGG
>NZ_JBLZRT010000027.1:0-24621 GCF_048564745.1 Microcystis sp. | reverse complement strand
TAGGGCTTGCTGAATAAATCTAAAAACCTTGTTGGATAAGGCTTTTAGACTTTTTTTCCCTCAAAAAGTGCCGACCATTGGAGGGATCGGGGGTAAAATTCAGGTACTTTTTCCCTGAAAATTAGGTAACTGACTACCTCAAAATCGGTAAAACCCTACACCCCACACCCCACACCCTGCCCCCACCAACAAACTTTTTCAGCAGACCCTATGTTAGAAGTTACTCAAAAAGATATTCGCAATTGGTTTACTCACTGTTGCTACTGTACCTCATGAGTCAGAGAATTGCTATATACCATAAAAAAATTATGCAAGAGGTCTAATATTAGGGATTCTACTGCTGAACTCCCAATACTTACCACTAGAGGAGCCGATCCTTTAACAAATACAAAGAGACGATACCCTCTCAAAACCCGTTGATAGGATTATGGTAGTGACCGAAATCAACTTTTAAGAATCTAGAATGGGTTTTATTGTCCATTATCATCCAAATAACGGACAAAAAGCCTGTTATATGCACTTTTTCTCGGTATTATCATGGCCTATCCTCTCTACGTCGCTTTTATTTGGCATCAACACCAACCCCTCTACAAATCCTGTCAAACTAGCACCGATGCTTCGGGACAATATCGCTTACCCTGGGTGCGACTGCATGGGGTGAAAGATTATCTCGATTTAATCCTGATTCTAGAACGTTTTCCCAAATTACATCAAACTGTCAACCTTGTCCCCTCTTTAATCCTGCAATTAGAGGATTACGTCAACGGACTAGCTATAGACCCCTATCTTGCTCTTACCGTCACCCCGGAAGCGCAATTAACCCTGGCACAAAAACACTTTATCCTCGAACACTTTTTCGATGCTAACCATCGTACCCTGATCGATCCGCACCCCCGTTACGCGCAATTATACGCACAGCGTCAAGAAAACGGTCATAGTTGGTGTATTAGCCATTGGCATCTGCAAGATTATAGCGATCTCTTGGCGTGGCATAACCTCGCTTGGATCGATCCTATCTTTCACAGTGACCCAGAAATCGCTACTTGGTTAGAACAGGGAAAAAACTTCACTTTAAGCGATCGCCAGCGAATTATCTCCAAACAGCGTCAAATTCTGCGTCGTATCTTGCCGCAACACCGGTTAATGCAGGAAACCGGACAACTAGAAATCATTACCAGTCCCTACACCCATCCAATTTTACCCCTGCTGGCCAACTCGGAAGCCGGCCGGGTAGCAGTGCCGAATATGACCCTTCCTCGGCAATATTTCCACTATCCTGAAGATATTTCCCGCCATCTCCAGAAAGCTTGGCAAATCTATATCGATCGCTTTGATAAACATCCTCGAGGACTTTGGCCCTCGGAACAATCCGTTAGTCCCGCGATTCTCCCCGCAGTCGCTAAACAGGGTTTTCAGTGGTTATGTTCCGATGAGGGGGTGTTAGGTTGGTCTCTGGGACATTACTTTCATCGCGACGAAAAAGGCAATATTAGCGAACCGGAATTGCTTTATCGTCCCTACAGTCTGGAAACTAGCAACGGCAATTTATCGATGGTTTTCCGCGATCATCGTCTCTCGGATCTGATCGGATTTAGCTATAGTGGCATGAAAGCAACCGAGGCCGCTACAGACTTAGTTAAACACCTAGAAGCGATCGCCGAACAACTGAAAACCAACGCAGAAACCACGACGCTAGAAAAACCCTGGTTAGTTACCATTGCGCTAGATGGCGAAAACTGCTGGGAAAACTATCATCAAGACGGTTTACCCTTCCTAGAGAACCTTTATCAACTTTTAAGCGACCACCAAGCGATCGAATTAGTCACCGTCTCCGAATATCTCGATCGCTTTCCCGCTAATGCCAAAATCCCTGTCAATCAACTTCATAGCGGCTCTTGGATCGATGCCAATTTTACCACTTGGATCGGCGATCCCGCTAAAAATAAAGCGTGGGAATATCTAATTTTAGCCCGTCAAACCCTCGCTAATCACCCCGAAGCGACGGAAGATAATAACCCCGACGCGTGGGAAGCATTGTATGCAGCGGAAGGTTCCGATTGGTTTTGGTGGTTTGGTTATGGCCATTCTTCCAATCATGATGCAATTTTTGATCAACTTTTCCGCGAACACCTGATCGCTCTGTATCAAGCTTTAAATGAGCCAATTCCCTCCTATTTGCTCGAACCGGTGGAAGAACACGGAGATAAACAAAGTAATCGTCCACTGGCTTTCATTCACCCCATTATCGACGGTTTTGGTGACGAACAGGATTGGGATAAAGCCGGACGGATCGAAATTGGCGGCGCCAGTGGTACAATGCACCGGACTTCCTTAGTACAAAGGCTCTTTTTCGGTTGGGATCACCTCAATTTTTATCTGCGTTTCGATTGGAAACCGGGGGCAGAATTAGGCAAAGATATCCCAGCTGAAGTGCATTTATATTGGTATTATGATGAAGTGCATCGTCTGCAAAGTCCAATTCCCCTAACAGATATTCCCCCTCGATCGCCCCTCGATTACGGTTATCATCATCATCTAGGAGTTAATTTAATCACGGAATTTACTTGGTTAGAAGTCGCTCAAGAATATTTTACTTGGCAGCGAGTTCCTAGTAATGCCAAAGCTTCTTTTAATCAATGTTTGGAAATTGCTGTCCCCTGGGAAGGATTACACATTGAACCCGATGCTCGTCTCCATTTAATCGCAGTTTTAGCTAATCAAGGTCAATACTATGATTTCCTCCCCGTTGAAGAATTAATCTTCCTGCAAAGACCTTAAATCAGTGATCGGTGATCAGTGATCAGTAATCAGTAATCAGTGAAAAGACAGATCGATGATCCATCTAAAGAATCCAGTATTAGAGCGGTCTTACTGGGGCTACTCGTGATAGATTTCTATAGGAAAAATAAATTGAAATTGTCTAAGTATGACTAACTGTGCGCTACCTGCATATACAGGCATTCGACCCCGAAAACCTGTTGATATTCTCTTTATTAACCTGAGCAATCTGCCTGGTCGGCCAGTTTATCCTTACGCTTTTGTTCAAGTATCTGCACTTGCTCGACGGGTGGGGCTATCTGTTGTTCGGTGGGATGGGTTGGAGTTGAGCCTACAACACAAGCTTGATTGTATTGCCCAACTGATCAGGAACCACCAACCCCGTGCCGTTGCCTTTACGATTCGACAAGCAGATTCCGTTGCGGCTGATAATTACATCAGCATTGATGCCAAAACTCCTGCCAAAAATCCTTGGTTTCCAGTAGAAGAAACTCGTGCGGCGATTTTACACGTGCGTCAACTAACCGATGCCAAGATTTTTGTTGGGGGCTTTAATTTCACTGTTAACTCTGTATCGGCCGCCGAGTATTTACAACCTGATTTTGGTATTCTTGGTGAACCTGACGAGTTTTTCCGGCACTTTGACGAAGTTCTCCAGGGTAGAACTGAGGGAATATCCAACTTAGTCTATCGTGCTAATGGTAAGTGGCAGCAGAATCAACGGGTATTCTGGGGGCCTTTAGACGATATAGAATACTCCGAAGACATTATTGACGAAATATTCCGCTTTCATGGCGAACGCACCCTGCGAAACGCCCATCTTGAAAGTGTTCCAGGTCTCGGTTCCTATAAAGACACAGGAATTTCCATTGCCATTGAAATAGCTCGCGGTTGTCCTTGCGCTTGTGTCTTTTGTTGTGAACCAAAGGTAAAGGGAACTACTGTCCAGTTACGAAATCTCGATGTTATCGAGGCTGAAATTCACAACTTACTGCGCTATGGTCTCAGGTATTACTGGTTTATTTGCTCTGAACTGAATTTTGCCAAGGATCATGTTCTAGAGTTGGCTGAAAGAGTGATTCGCATTAACGAAACATTAGCCAATCCAATATTCTGGCGTTCTTACTTTCTACCTGTGAAATTCAATAAAGATGAATTTCGACTGCTTTTGAGATCGGGGCTGTTGATTGAACAGAGCGCACCCTTTTCAACCTTGAGCGATGAAAACCTAAAACAGATGCGGGAACCCTATCGGGTTAGGCACGCTCTAGAGCATATCAAAAATCTGATGGAACTCAATGAAGAACCAGAGTTCGCCGAAAGACGACAACCCCGTTGGGTACTTTGGTCATGGCTAGGAAATCCATACGCAACACTGGACTCTATTCGCACCACCTTAGAAACTTTTACCAAAAATCAGCTTGATCTAAAGTTTGATGAGGCCGATAGTTATCCCGCTTTAAGGGTTTATGAATGCCTTGATAATCTTCCCCAAGAGGCCAGACAACAAGTGATTACGATTACTCAAAATGAGGAGACTCCTAAAACGCTATTTCACCCATCCTATTACTACAATTCCAAACTCTTACATCATTTTGGGGGGATTGCCGAAGTCCACAATTTCATGCAATATGCGCGGGAAACTTTTCTCTCTAGATACTACAGGCTAACACGCAACTGGCGTTTATTTGTCCAAAGCATAGATTTCTCACAGCTAGAGGAATTGATGTCTTGCCTCAAGGGTATTAGCTTAGAAGGAGTTCCACTGCCTCCCTGGGTAGAACACCCAGATCTAGGAACGCTCAACCCAATTTACTGGCAGGAACAGGCATACGCCTTGTTACGTCAGGAAAGCTCCAAGTTAAAACAGTTAATCAAGGAAACTGAATTAGACCAAGATGATGGCAATGCCATCCTTGCCTTTATCTTGCACACAGTTTTCTCAGTCAATCGCCAAGAAATGATACCTGTTTTTGAGAAGCTGAAATTGCCTGTTGACCCCGAAGGATATCCACCCCCATCATCCTACCTTACGGTTTCTAAATTAATTAAATTCTATACTAGCGAAACTTCAGTGTTTGAGGTGGTGCAGCAGGAATTCTCTCTTAAACAAGTGACACTATTACACTATTATTTCTATGCTATTGATGTTCGGCTCGATCCCAAATACGCCTTTCTAGCACAGACTTGAATAGGCTAACCTGAAACTTAGGGCGGTGCCGAAGACACCCCGTAGCAGTAGGCCGATCATCTGGTCGGGTGCTTTATTTCTTCTGGGGTTAATTTTCAGTGACTTCTATCAGATTGCAACATCTGCTCGAAAACTTGACAGACGGGGGGGTGAAAGTGCTGACAAGGCTTTCCCTGATATTCAGCCAACCCTATATAGTCCCATGATCTAGCTTTTTCAGGGCGCTGAGAGCATGGAGACGGACAATCGCCTCCCCATCGGCTGCTAAAGTCAGCAAAATACTTTTATTATCCCGATCTAATTCTCCTAAAGCGATCGCTAGAGACTGTTTAACTCCCGTATCAGCGAGGATCGTCGGACGGGAGTGATAAAAATTACCGAGAATTTCCCCTGCTTGTCGGCGTAATTTCTGGCAGGTTTGCCGGCCGAGAATAGCGATAATTTCCCGACAAATCAAGACATTTTCGCTATATAAAGCTTTTTCTAGGTAATTTAAAGCTTCTCCGTCCTCGATCCAGCCCAAGGCTCGTACTACAGTTAATTTTAAACTATCGGGAGTTAAGGAAGATTGCAGCAGTGGATTTAAAGCTTTGGCTGAGGTTGCTGTGCCGATGCGACCGAGAGCGATCGCCGTTTCTTGACAGATCTCGAGGTGGATATCGAATAAGAGCGGTTGTAGATGGTTAACTAAATCTGCTTGGGGATAATTCGTCCCCAGGTAACTACTAGCTTTAATTGCTTCCCGTCGCACCTCGATGGCCGGATCCTGTAAAGCATCAAGGATAATCGCAGTAATCTGGGGATGGTGAAAACTGCTTAAAGCTTCGATTGCCATGGACCGAATGGCACTAGATTGATCCTTAACTACAGTTAAAAGCGGTTCGATAATTTCTGGCCGGCGAATTTGTAATAAAGCTTGTACGGCTAAAAAACGCCTGTTCGAGTCGGACAGTAATTGTCCTAAACTAGAGATCGCAGAACTGCCGATATTAGCTAAAGCAGCCGCAGCCATTTGGCTGAGTTCCTCCTCCTCCGATCTTTGCAATAATTGACTGAGAGCGAGAATACAGGCTTGATCGTCAAATTGACTGAGAATTCTCGCCAGAAACCAGCGCATTTCCCCATCTTGTTCCTCGGATTCTAACAGGGCAATTAAAGGAGCGATCGCTGGTTTGCCGATTTGGGGAAATAGTTTAGCTATCTCCCATCGCTGTTGAAAATCGCATTTTTGTAAAGCTTCTAGGGCTAAATCGAGGATTTCATCGTTAATAATCGGTTCAATCGCATCTTTTTGGTTTAAAAGTCGCTGTATGCTGGCGTTTACTGTCTCCCAGTCCTTTTTATTCAACGCTATCTGAGCTTTTTCTAGCAGAGCTTGCATCGTGAGAAATGGCCTCGATTTTCGTGCTACCTATCTCAAGAATGTCAGACTTTCTCGCTTTTGTCCTCTCTCATAATGCAAGAAACCGATAATAAATCTCCAAATTGTGCATCAGACATCAGTAGAGGGGGCATCAGCGATCGCACAGTAGGGACGACTATAACAAAGGGGTGTTTCCAAGTCGTGTTGTTCCAAAAATTCCCGATTACTTAAAATCCTAGCGGTTTCTCCCTCTCCCACCACCTGACCACGACTTAAAACCACCGTGCGATCGCATAGTTCTAAAGCCAGATCGAGATCGTGGGTGGCGATCACTTGAGTTTGGGGTAAAGTGGCCAACAGTTGTATTAATTGCCGACGGGACCGGGGATCCAGTTGGGCGCTAGGTTCATCAAAAACTAATACCTGCGGCAACATGGCTAAAACCCCCGCAATAGCCACGCGTTTTTTTTCACCCCCCGATAGATTCTGACTGTTTCTCTTACCGTAATGCTGGGAATCCAATCCCACCGCGTGTAAAGCATGATGACAGCGATGGTTTAAATCCTCTCCCCGAATTCCCTGATTCATCGGGCCAAAAGTCACATCTTCCCAGACAGTGGGCATAAATAGCTGATCGTCGGGGTTTTGGAAGACTAAACCGACAAAATTGCGGATATTTTCTAAATTCTCCGGTTTAACTTCGTAGGGACCGACGGTGATTCTACCGGTTTGCGGCGGGAGAATACCGTTAAAATGCAGTAATAAGGTGGATTTTCCCGATCCATTGGCCCCGACCAAAGCCACCTTTTCCGTAGCTTCAATGGCTAAATTAATACCTTTTAACGCTTCTGTGCCGTCAGGATAGGTATAAACTAGGTTTTCAATAAAAATCGGGTTGTGGTGCATGAAAAACGAGACTTTTACCGAAAAATTGGGTTTAAGGTTCCCCGTCCTTTAGCGTAGCGGAGGACGGCTTTTTTTGCAACAGGTTGTCAATCTAGCTTCAAGTTTAGGCAACGGGAGTGTCAACTGAGTAGATTTACCATTTGACCCCAGAGGATCAGAATTACTGTGCAAATCATAGCGAGATAATCGTTCAGCTTGCTTTGGGGAACCTGTAGAGAAGGCAAGGAACCAGTGTAACCCCTCGATAACATGGCTTGATAAATGCGATCGCCACGTTCGTAGGTACGGATAAATAAAGCGCCGATCATGTGTCCCACTAGCAGCCGTTGCCATCGGGGACTACTCATTAAATTACGCGCAATTGCTGCCCTTCGCATGGAATTAAATTCAGCGATCAAAACAGCTAGATAACGGTACATAGAAGCCAAAATTGCCACCAATAAAGGGGGAGTTTTCAGGGTAACTAAGGCTTGCAACAGGTCGGGAATCGCTGTGGTTAAAACCAGAATATTGACCGTACAAAGACAGAGAAAAGCTTTTAGGGCTACACTGCCTAAAACCAGCAATCCCGCGCTAGTTATCCGCAAAAATCCCCAAGACCAAAGAATTTCCCCGCCATCGCGAAAAAGAGTTCCCAATAAAACCACACTGATAAAGACAAATTCGATCGCTACTCTTCGTAAAAGTACAAGAATAGTCACCCGACTGATCAGAATTAAAATAATTAATCCTAATCCGTAAATCCCCCAAGTTTCCCAGCTACCATTAGGAGTTAAGGCTGTGGCAAAAACTAACAAAAGAGTCACTAAAACCCGGGTATGGGGCGCGAGTTTCTGCCAAAAACCGCAATTTTGGCACTCATTTTCGCGAGAAAAAGTAGCAATATGTAGCATTTATTCAGTTATCAGTTATCAGTGATTTAGGTATTTAGGGATTTAGGGAAATTTCAGCCAAATGCCCCACTCCCGACTCCTGATTCCTTACTCCTGATTTTGGGATTTTGGAATCACTAATTTACCTATACCCCAAGCGATGCCGAAAGTGGCAAGAGTTCCCAGAAAACCGGCGAGGGGAGTGGCGACACCTTCGGGAACACCTTTGAGGGCATAACCATCAAAAATTCGGGCGGAGGGTAATTGATTACCGAGGGCGTTAGGGTCTTCTTTCTTGCTAAATTGCAAGTCTTCCGCCACTCGATCGAGTCCGTCGGGATCGGGACTGGCAAAGGGAGAAAGAAAAACGGCGATAATTAGGGATAATACCAAGCCAATCAGAAAAAATTGGCTATTTCTGCGAATATTCATCGACTTAATTGCTTTATTGACGAGAAGCTTAGGAAGGGGAAACAGAAGTATTAACGGAATGGGGCGGATCGTAGAGGAGATCGGGACGAGTTCGCCAGATATAACCGACAGCGAAAACGGTAATCACCGCTTCCCCGATACCGATGAGGATATGCCAAGATAACATGGCAAAAAGGGCGACTAAAGGCGGTACAGTCCCCGATAAAGCCAATTGCAGGGCGCAAAACAACGCGGCTACCACCACACTTGTCCAAGCAGCGACGGCAACAGCGATCGCCATACTGCGCCAACTATGAAAACCAAGGGCTTTTCTAATCCCTAGATAGAGATAATAACCGCCAAAAGTCCCGATCAGACCCATATTGACGATATTTGCCCCTAAAACCGTTAAACCGCCATCTTGAAAAAATAAAGCTTGAACGATAAAAACCACCGCCATCACCAGAGAACCCGCCCAGGGACCGAGTAAAACCCCCGCCAGAGTCCCCCCTAACAAATGTCCGGAGGTTCCCCCCGGAATGGGAAAATTAATCATCTGGGCGGCAAAAATGAAGGCGGCACAAACTCCCATCAAAGGTACAGCCCGTTCAGCGTAGTGACCGCGCACTTTTTTGAGAGAAAAGCTAATCAGGACGACGGCAATTATCCAAGTAAATAGACTCACCGATGGACTCAAAAAGCCGTCGGGTATATGGAGGGCGAGATAAGGGGTCAGGAGAGGGTGAAACAAACCAACCCCTAGAAAATTAACAGACATTACAACTCAGTCTCCTTGGCAATTTGGGTTAAAGATTTCAAGAGAATTGTTTGGCTGGGACGGAAAAGTCCTCTCTTCTAGTAGATAACTAACCGCTTCATTCTACAATGCTCTCTCTGGGGATTTAACCCCTTTGGCTTCTTAAGAATTTCTGTTATTTTTCTGGTTGTCAGGGTTTAGCTATCGTCCAAAATCTCAATTATTCTCAAGCAGTCAAATTATTTAAAATATTATTAACTTTCGAGTTTTTTGTCGTTTTTATGCTAGGCATTAATCAGTGAGCAGTGAGCAGTTAGAAGAGGCTGGTGACTACATTGACTACGCGATCGGTAGTCAGGGCAGTGCTTTAATTGGTTTAGAGGTCATCTAATGATAAGCTATCAGAGATAACCCCCTCTTTTTCGCTTTTTCTAGCTTGGTATTAAACCGTGATCAACTCTGAAGAAAAAAGACCGACTTGGGACGAATATTTTTTGATGATCGCTAAATTAGCCGCCACCAGATCCACCTGTTTAGCTTTTCCCGTCGGTGCGGTAATTGTCAAAGATCGGCAGGTTTTAGCCACTGGTTACAATGGTTCTCCATCAGGAACAGTTCATTGTACTGCCCAAGGTTTTTGTTATCCCGGTTTGGGAACCTGTCGGGAATCTGGAGAAATTCCCTCTCGGGCAATTCATGCCGAAGCTAATGCGATCGCTCAAGCGGCTAAACACGGTATTTCTACCCAAGGTGCTAGTATCTACGTTACTTTAGAACCCTGTATTTCCTGTTTAAAACTAATTATTTCTTCGGGAATTAAAGAAGTTTTTTACGAAGCGGACTTTAATAGTGGGACAAAAGCTATTTTAAGGGATTCTTTTCTAGAAACGGGGATTATTAAGTATAAAAAGATTTATTTATCAGAAGAAATGGCTAGTCATGCGGCCTTATTTTTATTAAATCCCATTTCGATCGATCCCAGGTAGTTATCCTCAACGGCGACATCAATGACGACCCCGCAACTTTTCGAGTGGGATGAAAATAAGCGTCAGGCTAATATAGAAAAACACGGCATAGATTTCGCCGACCTGGAAGCGATTTTTAGGGGTCCAATAATTGAGCGCGTGGATACCCGTCAGAATTACGGCGAAATTCGAGTGATTCTAGTGGGTACAATCGATAATATCGTTTTGGTGGTGGTTTATACATGGCGTGGCTCGGTTCGTCGAATAATTAGTGCTAGGAGGGCTAACAACCGTGAACGAAGAACATATTACCAGAGTCACCCGCGAACAGTGGGCGAAGTTGAAAGGCAAAACGAACTGGGAGAAAGTTAAAGAGATGAGCGAGGCGGAAATTGCCAAAAATGCCCTAGAAGACCCCGATAATCCCCCGCTGCCGGCTGATTTTTTCGATGAAGTTCTGGAATGCGCCCCGGGTTCCTTGAATCCCTAACCCTCCGATTAGTAACTGGATTTAGGGATTTTATCGGGGGCTGTATTAGCCTAGACTAACACAGCCCAAAGTTACCGTTTAAATGTCCAAATCCGTAAGATTTAAACGTGATCCGTGGGTTTCGATAAATTCTCGCCGGGGGGCAACTCGATCGCCCATAAGAATGGTAAATAATTCCTCAGCTTTGGCTGCGTCTTCGATTTCCACCCGTTTTAAAGTGCGAGTTTCGGGATTCATGGTGGTATCCCAAAGTTGTTGAGGCATCATTTCTCCTAACCCTTTAAAACGTTGGATCGTGTAGTTAGCATTGGAGGGAAATTCCGCTATCTTTTGCTGTAATTCTCGATCGCTATAGCAGTAGGAATGATTTTTACCGCGTTCCAATTTATAGAGAGGAGGACAGGCGATATATACATAACCTTGGTCAATTAAATTCTTCTGATAACGATAGAAGAAAGTTAACAACAAAGTTCGGATGTGCGCGCCATCCACATCAGCGTCAGTCATTAATACAATGCGATGATAGCGCAATTGTGAGGGATCGAAATCTTCTCCTTTAATTCCTAAACCGAGGGCGGTAATTAAGGATTGAATTTCCGTATTTTTGTAGATTTTGGCATCATCGGTTTTTTCGATATTGAGGATTTTTCCCCGCAGAGGTAGAATCGCTTGAAAACGACGATCGCGCCCTTGTTTGGCACTTCCGCCAGCGCTGTCACCTTCGACGATGTAAATTTCTGACTTTTCTGGGTCTCTTTCGCTACAATCAGCCAATTTACCAGGTAAAGGTGAGGATTCCAGAACCGATTTCCGTCGTACTAAGTCCCGGGCCCGTCGGGCTGCTTCCGCCGCTTTGTACGCTTGTACTGCTTTTTCGATAATCGTGTCGGCCACTTGGGGATTTTGTTCTAGGTATTCGTTGAGAGTTTCCCCCACCAGGGAATCGACAATACCCCGGACTTCAGTGTTACCTAATTTGGTCTTGGTTTGGCCCTCGAATTCCGGTTCGGGGACTTTTACGGAAATAACGGCGGTTAAACCCTCACGGACGTTTTCCCCCGCTAGATTAGGCTCGTTTTCTTTAATTTTATTGCGTTTACGAGCGACATTATTTAAAGTACGAGTCAGAACTGCCTTTAATCCTTCTAGATGGGTTCCCCCGTCAATGGTGCGGATATTATTAGCAAAACCGAGAATATTGTCGCTATAGGCATCTATACACCACTGAAAAGCCACTTCGATATTAATTCCGTTCTTTTCCCCGGATACATAGATAATATCTTTGTGCAGGGTTTCTTTTTCCCGACACATATAGGCGACGTATTCTTTAATACCCCCCTCATAACAATAGGTTTCGATGTGGGGTTCTTCGGGACGGTAATCGCTAAAGGTGATTTTAACACCGGCATTTAAGTAGGCTAGTTCTCGTAAACGTCCGGAGAGGGTACTGTAATCAAATTCGATGCCTTGGCTAAAAATTTCGGTATCTGGCAGGAAATTAACCCTAGTTCCCGTTTTTTCCTCTTGACTGGGACTGCTGACCAATTCTGTGACGGGGATACCTCTTTCGTAGCGTTGGGTATGTACTTTATGATCGCGCCAGACGGTGACATCGACCCATGCAGAAAGGGCATTAACGACGGAAATCCCGACTCCGTGTAACCCTCCCGACACTTTATAACCACCACTGCCAAATTTACCGCCGGCATGAAGTATAGTGAGAACGGTTTCGAGGGCAGATTTACCCGTGGTGGGGTGGACATCGGTGGGAATACCCCGGCCATCGTCAGTGACGCTGACGGAACCATCGGCCTTGATATCCACTTCGATATGAGTACAGTAACCCGCTAGGGCCTCATCGATCGAGTTGTCCACCACTTCATAGACTAAATGATGTAGTCCCCGCGGCCCGGTCGTACCGATATACATCCCCGGCCGCTTCCTGACTGGTTCTAACCCTTCGAGAACTTGTATCTGTTCCGCGCCGTAGTTACTTGTCATAAAATTTCCCTGAAAAGGCTGTGATCCCTGATTAAACCTAAATGAATAGCAAAATCTTCAAAAATTCTAGCACATAAGGGTTAAAGACTGCTTAAATGCCTTTAGGGAGAATTTTTTATTAGGGTTGGGGTGTGGAGTGTGGGCTTCGGCCGTGAGCTCAGCCGAACGGGTGTGGGGTGTGGGCTTCGGCCGTGAGCTCAGCGTTCGACCGAGCTCACGCCGAGGTCCGAACGGGTGTGGGGTGTGGGGGGAGAATAAATAAAAGCCATCTCCTATCTCCTGAATACTGACTCCTGATAGCTGACGGCTGAGATTTTAACAACACCTTAAAAAAATTTCTGTCATATCATAAAATAAACTTAACCTAGCCAAGAAGCACGAAGGAATTGGAATAGAATGTGATTATAATTCAGGCTGAGTACATAGTCTGTTTGTATCCATATTCCATTCAATCCATCAAATAAGGTGTGAGGATTGACCCCATGTCAAAACTATTCAAGAACTTAGTAAAGGTAACTCCTTTAGTATTAGGTGCTTCTGTGGCTGCTGCTGGCGGTGCAGTGGCTCAAACCATGCCCAGTACGCCTCAACTTAAAATTGATCCAGCGGCGCAACAACAACTCGTTCAGCGCACCCAAAATAGTCAGCAGATTAATAGGAGTGTTGATCAGGTTTCCATGTCCCAGGTGACTAGCGTTAACCAACTGCGGGACGTATCTCCCACCGCTTGGGCCTATGAGGCATTAAGAAGCCTTGTGGAGCGTTATGGTTGTATTGTAGGTTATCCTGACCGGACTTTCAAGGGCGCTCAAGCTTTGACTCGTTGGGAGTTTGCCGTCGGTTTAAATGCTTGTCTCAATAGTATGGAAAAATTGCTGCAAGAGGGAATTAAAATTACCCAAGCGGATTTAGAAACAATCAAAAAACTTGCCCAAGATTTCCAGACAGAATTAGCCACTTTAGGCACAAGAATTGATAACTTAGAACAGAGAACAGCTTTGATCGAAGATCATAGTTTTTCAATCACGACAAAACTGCAAGGGGAAGTTATTTTTGCTCTCAGTAATGCTTGGTCGGATGATTTTGCTGTCGATAGTAATTTTCCCAATTTATCACCGAGTCAACAGGAGAGTTTAAGAAATCGTCCCATCGGTAATCAAACTACTTTTAGCGATCGAGTTAGACTAAATTTAAATACCAGTTTTACTGGCAAAGATTTACTGCGAATGCGTCTGCAAGCTAGTAGTATTCCGAATTTAGCTAGGGCAACAGGTAGCGATATGGCGCGTCTTTCTTTTGATGCGGGTTCTCTCTACGATAATAACAATATTGCTCTTGACGACTTATATTATATTAGCAATATTGATCGAGTTAAAGTCTGGATGGGAGCAAGAGGATTAGACCTTGATGATGTTTTTGATGTGGTTAATCCTTTCCTAGAAAGTAGTGCTACAGGTGCTTTATCTCGTTTTAATCGTCGTAATCCTTTGGTTTATCGCGGTCCAGAAGGGGCGGGTTTAGGAGTGAGATATAATTTTTCATCTCAGTTAGCGGTGACAGCTTTGTATTTAGCAGAACAAGATACTGTCAGTAATCCTAATTCTGGTAATGGTTTGTTTAATGGTAATTACAGTACAGGGCTACAATTTAATGTTAAACCTGTTCCTAACTTACATTTTGCTGTCACCTATCTTCACGCTTATTTTACTCAAGGTTCGGTGAATTTATCGGGAAGTACAGGCAGTCCTATTACCCGCGATCCGTTTAACAATTTAGGGGCTGCTACCCGTGATAGCGTCGGTTTACAAAGTCATTGGAATATTAATGATACTTTTAGCTTAGGTGGTTGGATAGGTTACGCTAAAGCTTACGCTCAAGGGATAGATTCTTCGGCGGATTTATGGACATGGCAAGGCAATTTTTCTATTAGAGATTTTGTTAAAGAAGGGGCAACTTTTACCATTGCTGGTGGACAGTTACCCAGGGTCAGTTATGTGGAGGGGTTTACAGCAGATCGAGATACTTCTCACATTTTAGAAGTGGAATATTCCTATCCCATTAGTCGCTATATTTTGCTAACTCCGGGGTTTTACGTTATTTTTGACCCTAATAATTTTAGTGAAAATGGTAATATCTGGGTGGGGGTAATTCGGACAACTTTTCGGTTTTAAACACTGTCATCCTCAAATTTATAACCGACACCGACCACAGTTTTGATAAAGATAGGATTAGCAGGATCGGGTTCTACTTTTTTGCGTAAGCGTCGGATATGGGTATCTACTACCCTTTCATCGCCAAAAAAATCATTTCCCCAGAGATTATCGATTAATTGGGTGCGACTCCAGACGCGATTGGGATAACTGACAAAGGTAGCGAGTAGATTAAATTCTAAGGTGGTTAAATCGAGGGTTTCCTCTGGCATTCCCTCCAATTTACGAACAGCAGAATGTTGATCTAAGTCGATAATAAAATGACGGCTGCGATGGAGTTGTTGGGGTTGACTATCGTGTCTTAAACTACGTCTTAATAATGCCCTTACCCGCGCGGTTAATTCCCGGGGACTAAAGGGTTTGACCATATAATCGTCGGCTCCCGTAGATAGACCGATAATGCGATCAATTTCTTCTCCCCTAGCGGTTAACATTAAGATATAGGGGTCTTTTGTCCCCGGTTTTTGGCGGATTCTAGCACACAATTCTAGTCCGTCTAATTCCGGTAACATTAAATCTAAAATCACTAATTCTGGTTGCTTTTGATAAAATAGTTCTAGTCCTACCCTACCATTATAAGCCAGATGACAAGTAAAGGACTCCCGCTCTAAAGTTTGCTGAATCAAATGGGCGATTTCAATTTCATCTTCGATAATAACGATATCCATACAAAGGAAAAAGGTTACAAATATCTAGGCATATTTTAACATATTAGCCATTCATTTCTTTCTCAGGGTTGAACATTGAAATAATTGTAATTTTTGCTCATTTTTTGGGGGGAGAGTTGGCAGCTCTCCCGACTTTGGTGGACTGGGGACTTTTCAAGGTAAAGGGACAAACTGCTCACCGGAGGGAGTTGATTGCACTTGAATTAAGACCGGTTGACCAATGCGATCGCCAGTATTGGGATCAAAGCTAATTTTTCCGGTGGCCCCTGTTTGATGAAAATTGCCGGAGCGCAGCAGGGATTGTAGGCCTTGACGATGGGTATTTTCCCTTAAACCGGCAATAATCACCCGTGTAGCGTCAAAACTGGTGGCTGTGCGCCAACTAACTGGACCGCGCCACTGTTCCTGCATAAGATTGGCAAAAGTCTGGTTAACCGAGGGGTGCCAGGGTGCGGCAAGGGTTAAACCTTGGGCGTTTTTGCCGCCATCTTCGAGGGTGCGAATATTGTAGAGGGTGGGACTACTAAACAGAGGCAAACGCTGACGATTGGAGCGAATAACCTCAAAAACGGGATCGAGACGATCAACATGAGCGACGACAAATAGGCCGTTAGCACCCCCAGAAATCGCCTGATTAAGGGCTTGATCGGCCTTAAAATTGGGGACACTCAGATCGCAGACAATCGGCACAATTTGACCGCCTTTTTTCGCCACATTAGCCATCAACTCATCTTTAAAGGAAATATTATCAGGAGCTTGAGAATCGTAGCAAAAAGCAATTTTCTGGACTTTAGCAGTATTTACTATGTAATTTGCTAAGGTTTCCGTAATTTTGCCGTTAGAAGCCACGAGACGAAAGATATAATTTCCCGCACCGGAGAGATTATTAGCCAGGGAGGTGGGAGAAATCATCACCAAACCGCCTTTTTCGTAGATGGGAGCGGCGGCTAAACTGGCATCGGAGGCATTATGACCGATAACAGCGATAATATCGGGATTTTTGACTAATTCACCAGCTACCTCTTTCGATATCTGTGGCTGATTATCGTCATTAACCACGATAACCATCAGTTTTCTGCCGTTGATCCCTCCCTGTTGATTGATCTGGGTTTGTGCGCTGGCGACTCCTCGCAATATTTCCTGAGCGACGTTGGGATTTTTCGCCGGCACAACAACGGCGATTTTGAAGGGATTTGAGCCAGTTTGCAGGTTGCTGAGATAAATTACGCTTTCGGGATCGTTGGGATGTTGAGCGAGGGATTTTTGCAGGAGTTGCTCTGCTTCTTGGTGATCACCTTGAGCAATGGCAGCGATCGCTGATTCTTTGGTGGTGTTAGAATTAGTTTTGATCAGGAGATGATTGCCGTAACTGATGCGGGGATTATTATCGGCTTTTGGGGCAAATATTGCCAATATTTGGGGAAAAAGAAACCAACCGATCAACCCCAGTAAAATATAGAAAATTGGCGGTAAGCTCGCTTTTTTGCCAGTCTTTGTCATCGCTTTACTCCTTAACTTTGCTGATTGAATTCGGCTAAACGGCGGTTAATTTCGTCATCAAGGCTTAAGAAATCGATTTCTTGAGCTAATTTCTCGCTATAGTTCTCGCTTAATTCACTATAGGCGTTTTCTTTTCGATAACGGTCTTTAATCGCTTCATTGGCATCCTCAAAGCGATCGCGGGAGGTATTGAGGTTGAGACTACTATCAAATTCGTTTATTTTACCTAAAGCCTCATTCATGGAACTAATCGCTTTTAAGTTGCTCATTTCTAACTTATAATGCTCGATTTTTTCCTGCTCTTTACGAAGTTTTTCTTTAGCAGCAATGACCACTTTTTCGGCATTATCGACCCGATCTTTCATAGCGGGTAGAATTTTTTCTAGGGAGAGAACCTTAACCATAGCTAGTCTTGCTGCTTCTTGAAGACCTTTTTTTTGAGCGGTGACAGCCTGTTGCAAGTAGTTTGTGTGTTCCTGTTTTTTCGCCTCGTATTGTGCTTGGGCTGATTGCTGGGCTGCTACTACTTTCGCCACCGATTCTGTCAATTCCGCTAGGGATTTTTGCATCGATTCTAGGGATTCTTTGGCCGATTCTACGGCAATTTTGCCGCCGGATTCGATGGGAATACCCCACAACCAATTCCAGATCGCCAGGAGAGAATTTCCTGCCTTATCACCGATCAGCCAAAAAATCAAGGCCTTTGGGGTTAATTTTTTTAACAATTTCATGCCGTTTGTCTCCTAGAGGTGTTACCTGTTAATTAGGAGTGATGGCCAACTTTAATGCAGTGGGTAAGGTTAAGTTTTGTAAAAAGTCTTGACAAGGATAGGAAGGTTTAGACTGGACCGGCAGATTTAATGGGAGCGAGGGGGACAAATTGACCATTTTTGACCTGTAGAATCAAGTAGCGGTCATCATCAGGATTATTGTTCATGTTGCGGACACCATTCTCATCGAATCTAACAGTGCCAGTCATTCCTTCAATAGAAAAATCGTTTCTTAAAGCTTTATATAATGATTCTCGATCGAATTTTTGTCCTTGT
The DNA here is from genome assembly GCF_048564745.1 of Microcystis sp. Taxonomy (NCBI): domain Bacteria; kingdom Bacillati; phylum Cyanobacteriota; class Cyanophyceae; order Chroococcales; family Microcystaceae; genus Microcystis; species Microcystis sp. Next base: position 6,463 of record NZ_JBLZRT010000027.1, on the reverse strand, counting down.
TGCAAAGCGGTGAGGATAACTTTGGTCGCATCGTAGGCCATGGGAGTGCGCCAAACATTGATCTTATTTTGCCAAAAACTCTGGATATAATTATCTTTTTTGAGATCATACCAAGGCACGGTGATAACTAAATTTTCTACTCCTTGTTTACCTTCTGCAAGGGTGAGATAACTTTGAAAAGTGGGGGAACCTAAAAGCACTAAGTTTAACTGTTGTGCGGGACGTTGCTTAAAGATACTGACGGCTCTTTTCAGATCATTAACATAGGGAGCAACCATGAGAATATTTACTTGATACTGAGCAATTTTTTGATAAATTTCCTGTTCATCTAAATTCATTTCTTGTTCGATATTGCAGTCAAAATCTGCATCTTTAATGACTTTTTGAAACTGCTGACCGAGGAGAATATTTTTATATTTTTTAGCGAAGTTATAATTATCCCCAGAGCGATTATCATAACAAATTAAATTAGTGGGGTTTTGGATAATTAGCTTGTCAGTTTGTTCCCGGATGTATTCACTTAAGGTTGTGGCAAAAGTTTCCATCTCCGGAACCATTTTATATATATAGCCATTGCCAGAGATTTTCGTGGAAAAGCTGGTGGGAGATAGGGCAACAATTTTCCCTTGTACATAGATATCTTTGGCCGCTTCACTAGCAGCAGAAGCATTATGACCAACCACTGCTATAATTGACGGATCTTTAACAAATTTTTCGGCTCGATCTTTGGCATCTACGCCACTATTATTATCATTAGCGACCACTACCTGTAGAAAGTGAAAATCGGGGTTTTTGGCCTGTTCATCGTTTAACTCCTGTTGAAATAAAGCAATACCTCGTAAAATTTCTTGAGCAATTTCTGGATTATTACCAATAGGAACACTGGTGGCAATTTTTAAGGGATTTCTATCTTGATAGGCCGCACGAGCGTTATTATAATAGATGCGAATCTCTGGATTATTGGGCAAGCGATCAAGGGATTGTTTAAAAAGTTGAATTGCTTGTTTATAGTCTTGGTTTTTAAAAGCTTGTCTTCCCCGTTCAATAATGTTATCTTGTCGGTTTGTCTTTAATAATATTTCTTCACCTAAGCTAATTTCTGGGTATTTACTAGCATCATCGGAAAATACTCCTCCCCAATATAAAACTGATAAAGTTACCAGAATACTTAAAATAAATAACAGAGCTTGTTTCCAGCGACTAGATAGACGTAAAGGCGAACTTTGCTCATGATTTTTTCCCTTATTTTCAGGGGGTAAAGGTAAAATTAACGGTGGTTCTTCAGGATTTTCTATCAAACGAGGCAGCAAAGAAGAACTAGCAGCATCCACCTCAAATTCGTGTAATCTTAATTCTTGTCGAGCGATTGTTAAGGATTCTTGTAGGGATTTATGTTCAAGAAAATTGGGAAGAAAAACTTCTAGAAATCTCAAAGCAACCCGCACAGCGATGGGTTCTTTCATAACAATAATATGGGGTACTCCGATATTAGCCAACTGACGACCAATACCCAACCCATCGCAGGAATTACAGATCACAAGTTTTAAGCCTTTTTTAACAGCTATTCCTAGGGAATTTCTTAAGTTATGTGCAGGAGATAAAGCCGTATCATTATCAATGATAAAAACTCCATCGTAACCGTCGCTACTGGTTTGACTATGACCTAAATAAACTACAATATCCCATGGATTTTTGATCAACTCATTGTGAATATTTTTCGTTGAAAGAGGAACTTCTGAACTGGGACTTAATATTTGTATATAAACCTTATCTGGGTTTCCTAGTGCCGTTTGCAAACTGGATAAACACAGGGAATTATGCTCGTTTTCGATGTCAATATTACCCAAAATTACTAAAACCTTAATCGGAGAAGTCAGGTTAATTATCGGGGGATTTCTCTGGATAGTAAGAGCAATTTCCACATCGGGACACCATTCGTGTAAAAAATTCCAACACTCCCAGGGAATTTGTTGTAAATCAAAGTGGGTAGTTTGGATAAAAAATCTTACTTCTGACTGATTACCTATATGGAACAAGATACGATTTTGTATCGAACTCAGATAACTAGAGTTTAGCCATTCATTTAGGCTATCTTTTAAAGTTTGAGTAGCTTGTCTCAGGTTGTCTCTAGGATCACCTACCGCTGCATGGGTGATCATACTATGAGGAACGGTAATTCCTAAACTGGGTTGACTTTTTACCCAATGATAATAAGCTCGACGATAATTTTGCAAAGCGTCAGCAATGTCAAGGTTAGGGACTAATTTACCCTCGGCAAAAGGTGCTATCAAGAGATGATTGTCACGAATTTCTAGAGTGACGGAAAATCCCGTTTCAAAACTGCCATCACCAATTTTCAGAATCACAACTCTGCTCATATCTTTACCCTTGACATTTGCTGCTATCTCTATTAAATCCTAAACTGTTCGGTAATGCTACTGTCCCCTAAACTTAGGTTAACATTAAAGCGATCATCGGCATCAGCTAGAAAATAAAGTTGCAGATAGCTATCTAAGGGTTTCTCCCTTGCTCTTGCTTCTAAACTGGGGATTAATTGGCCTATTTCATCGCTAATTTGCAAAGATAAACCGGGGGGTAGCTTGGCAAAATTGTCCATGGCATAGGCACGAATTAAGACAGCAATTCTCTGGTCACTGGTCGATAAAACTCCCACCATTAAAGCAATTTTATAACCCATTAATTGACTACCCACATCGAGCATTTTACGGATAGCAGCATTGGGATAATGGGGATCGATATTCCAGAGATATTCGGCCGCTTGCCAGCGAATAGTTTCATCTTGGGTTTGATGTTGCAGTTTTGCTAAAGCTTCCTCTGGGGTTAAATGTTCCCAAAATTCCACCTCTTTTTGACTAGCATACAGTTGTCTAATTTCTCGCTGAATATCTGCTGGAGATTCTCGGCCGCTGATTTTTTCAGCAGCTAACAAAAACCCTGGATTAATTGGACGATAACTGTCGATGGTGTTGAGGATTTCCTGCCATTTTTCGCTAATAATTCCCTGCAACCATTGACTAAGTTTGGTGGGGATTACCTCTAAACGATGCTGATAAAGTTCTTCTCGCCATTGTTGATTATTCAACAAAGCTAACCACTGCTGAAAACTAATATCTAATCTCGGAGAATAGGGTGAAACTTGACCTAACTTTTTAATTAAATTTTCTGCTGTTGCTGGCGATAAGGTTGCTAAAGATTCCAGTTTTCCTTTTTCACTTTCTCCCTCTAAACAACTCTGCCAAAGAATATCTAAATCATCAATTATTTGCTCACTGTCCAAATAATATTGATGGTAAATTGGATCGTATTCTGCGAGATTTTTAACATCTTTTCTAGATATAAAACCCCAGATATTGAGAAATTTTTCTGCTAAATCTACCTGCACCCCTAGATAAAAATCCGCCGCTAAATCGGGAATATCAACCCATTCTTGCTCTATTGTCAATCCCTCAATGTCAATCGCTTGACTGGGAATAGTAGTCACTTTTTTATCTTCAATTTGCCAAGTAAAACCGTTAATAAACTCCCAAAGATACTGATGATTTTCAGGTATTATTTGAAGGGAACAATCAAAATTATCTTTTAGCCAATTGCTTAAGCATATTTGCACTAAGTAATTAATCAAAGCCTGATTTTTGGCGGTTTGATTAGAGTATTGACTGAGAATCGATCGAGCTTGCTTGATCTCTGTTTCCGAAAAAGTTAGCCAAAGGGATTTCGGGTTAATTTGTTGCAAAATATCGAGGTTGACTTTCATGGTATCTCCTAACAGATTAGATTTAAGTTAAGTAGGACTGACAAAAATATTCTAGATAAGCATCGATCTCTTGTTTTTGCCGAGATTTTAATTTAATCTCATTTAACAACTTAGGACAATCTTTGCCTTCCCTTGCACAGAGTAGCTGATAAATTTTTTTACATAATTGGGTTATTTCTCGACTAATAGTAGATGAGTGAACTCCCAATCGATTAGCGATCTGTGCTTGGGTCATCTTTTGATGATAGTAACAATATACAATCTGTTTAACTTCATCCTCAAGAGTGATTAATAACTTATTAATATTTTCCTGGATTTCTTGCTGTTGTAGTAAATCTTTACTTGGCTTCTTGCTGGGGAGATTTTCCCAAAAGTAATTGCTATTATCGTCATAATTATTAGGCTCAAATCTAGAGTAAGGAGGATCGATATGATTACGCATTATCTCCCCTATTTGATTGAGTTTTGCTTGCACTTCCTCCACGGTGAGAATAACTTGCGGTTGTAACTGCTGTAGGCGATCGATTACCTGTTGCCAATCCTCCCCTTGCCACTTATCCAATGATCTAAGAGAAGCTTTTTTTACCTCTCGAAAACAGTTAAATATTAGCAGATGATTCTCGGTAAAGATACCCGATGTTCGTAAAACTTTTTGAATTTTATTCGCACTAAAAAGACTGACTATACCGAGATTAGTCCTGCCAATGGTTTTATACTCTCCTCGCAGAAAATTATAGAGAGTATTTCTCAATTTTTTATCTGTCCATTTTTCTAAGATTAAGCGAAAAAATCCCGGTTTGGTCTTGTTATCCTGAAAATTACCGTAAAAATTGCTAGGATTGTTGGTGATTGCCGTGGAAAGCAAATTCAGCAAATAGTAGAATAGGGTTTCATAATCAGCATCGATCCGATGACCGACATTTTGATAGACCCTTTGAGTTACCATACAGGAGCGATATTGTAAGAAAACCATCCAATGGGACTTGACTAATTGGTTATTAGGATCATTCTGTAACCATTGCCACAGATAAAAATACACCGCTTCATCATTGGCCACGCTTCCAGCGATCGCATCGAGGGATTTTCTTAATTGTGGCACTTCGCACCAGAAAACTCGATCGCCTTCAATGGTCTTAATAGTAGTACAAAAGCACCTAATGCTCATCTCTATCACCGGCTACAGGTATCTGCTATCTGATTAGGTAAAAACCGAGGATTTTCTGCAAGAGTAGCAAATAAATTGAGCGATTCCCTTGCCAAGCGCACCTCTTTCTCTGACAATAGATGAGAGACTGATGAGAAACTATCAGTTATAGTGAGACAGCCTTAGCAAACCAGTAAAAGACTCATAAATTAACTCTGAGCTGCCACAAATAGCCGTCATATCAACTTCTAGGACAAAAATTAGGAATGCGAGTAACTTTTACCGAAAATCAGGGTTTTAGAAAGGAATTGAATAAACGGGTTGATGCTTATTTTACCGAAAACGGCATCCCCACCAGAGATAATTTTGCCATGTACCTGAAGACGATCACGATTTTAACCTGGGTAATTGCCGCTTGGCTATTTGTGCTTTTTGGTCCAGATATCTGGTGGCTAAAAATTATCGGTTGCATGGTTTTAGGGGGAGGATTAGCAGGGATTGGTTTTAGCATTGGTCATGATGCCAACCATGGCGGCTATTCTAGTAAAAAATGGGTTAATTCTCTCATGGGCATGACCTATGATTATATCATCGGTACTTCCAGTTATCTCTGGCGTTTTCGTCATAATTATCTCCATCATACCTACACCAATGTTTTAGGGTACGATGTGGAAATTCACGGCGATGGTGTGGTGCGAATGACTCCCCATGCCGAGCATAAATGGTATCATCGTTATCAACATTTATTTATCCCGATTCTCTACGCTATAATTCCTATCTATTGGTCATTCTCCGATGTGCGCTCTATTCTCTTTGGTCATCGTTTTGGCGAGATTAAAATTCCCAATCCTAAACCGATAGATCTATTCGTTTTATTGAGCGGAAAAGTTGTTTATCTCTTCTGGTTTATTGGCATTCCTCTTCTAGTTGGTTATAGTCCCCTAGAAATAGTGATCGGTTTTCTCATTGCTTTTATGACCTATGGAGTTCTTGCCTGTCATGTATTTATGTTAGCTCACGTTTTGGAACCCGCCGAATTTATTCAACCTTCGGAAACCAACCAAATCGAAGACGAATGGGCAATCTTTCAAGTGCGAACTACCGTGGATTTTGCTCCTAAAAATGCCTTTTTAAATTGGTATTTAGGGGGATTAAATTATCAAGTCGTTCACCATCTGTTCCCGCAGATTTGTCATATTCACTACCCCAAAATTGCCCCAATTTTAGCGGAAGTTTGCCAAGAATTTGGCGTTAATTATGCCGTTTATCCCACCCTGCGAGGTGCTTTAACTTATAATTATCGTTGGCTCAGACAATTAGGCAATAAACAAAGTAATTTCGATCTCAAATTAGCCAGCTAAAGATCAGTTATCAGTTATCAGTTATCAGTTATCAGTTATCAGTTATCAGTTTTAAGTTTTAAGTTTTAAGTTTTAAGTTTTAAGTTTTAAGTTTTAAGTTTTAAGTTTTAAGTTTTAAGTTTTAAGTTTTAAGTTTTAAGTTTTAAGTTTTAAGTTTTAAGTTTTAAGTTTTAAGTTTTAAGT